>NZ_CP024920.1:2765000-2942673 GCF_002795865.1 Qipengyuania seohaensis | reverse complement strand
AACCACCTTGTCGATACCAAGAACCGGAACTTGTACGACCGGTACCTCGGCCACGTCCGTATCCGGTTGGGTTTCGTTGGTGTCACCCGTCGCGATATTGTCGATCGTACCGTCACCGAAGCCATTGGAATCGATGTCTTCCTGCGTGACGGTATAGCTGGCAGTGTATTCCCAGACTTCGTTGACGTCGAGCAGGCCATCCTGGTCAAGGTCGCCGATATTGTTGCCGAATCCATCCTCTACCGGGGTGGCATCTACGGTTGCGTAGGCTTCGACCTTATCGGTCATCGTCACACCGGAAAGCGCATAGTTTCCGGTGTTGGCGATGGTGAGGCTGTAATTGATTACATCGCCTGCGCTGTCGACTTGTCCGGTGACGTCGTAGTCTGCACCGTCCTCGATAGACGAGACCGACTTGACCACCTCAATGCCGGGGATCTGGAGCAGGGGCGCGTCTTCATCATCGGTTGCGGAGACCTCGCCAGCGGATGATTGCGCAACAACCGTCGCAGTGTTGTCGATGTCGCTATCGGGGCCGTCGGGGCTGTCGTCACCATTGCTGTCGAGTTCATCTTGGGTGACGGTGTGGAGAGCGGTGAATGCCCACTTCTCTCCGACGTCCAGGATATCGTCGTTGTTGCCGATAATGTCATCGAGCCGCTCGAGGGAACCGGCATCGATATTGGGATCCGTGAGGTCAACATCTGTTAGAGCGAGTTCGCCGTCGTTAGTTACCGTGAACAGATAAACGACCTGGTCGCCAGCATCGTCGGCACCGGCAAGGCCATTGAGCCCACTTCCATTGATGATTTCCGGCACCTCTTTCACAAGATCGATGCTGGGTTGAAGCGGCTTGTTGCCGATAGGATCGACCTGGATGATCGTGCCGGAATCGGTTCGTGAAGAAATCAGGACCGTTTCGAAATCGCCCGTGGTGCGGAGATAACCTTCCGGGACGATTTCGCGGATCTGAACCGTGTAACTGGTATCTTCGATCCCGAACCCGCCCATAGAATACGTTCCGTCGGCGTTGGTGATATCCCATTGCTCCAGCGCCGTATCGATGCCTGGATCGAAAGCGCCGTTCTCGTTAGTGTCGATGTAATCGAACTCGCCGTCCTCATCGAGGTCCGCATAGATGAAGACGCCGCCAAGGCCGTCCTCGCCTTCATCGCGGACGCCATCACCGTCCGTATCCTCAAACTTGGTGCCTTGGACGATTGCTGCGTTCTGAAGGTTCCATTCTTCAAAACCGCCCTGGACAGTCCAGTCGGCTCCTGCGTCGCCCATTTTCACATAGAGGTAGACATAGGTGCTCGCGGGATCAGCATCGCCGAACTTTTCGACGGGGACTAGGACCGAATAATCGTCGTTTCCTGATCCGGACGAATTTGCCTCGCTCAGAAGAACCGAGACTTCACCATTGGCGTCCATGTCGTAGACGAGATCTTGGGTTCGCAGAACGCCAAGATCCTCGATCGTTCCGTCCTCTGAGGTATAAAGCTCGAATTCGTCCAACGAGATTTGCGTGTCTGGCGTGGAATTAGACTCGTTGAGATCGACACGGAATTCGTAATAGGCTTCCTCGATGCCATCTCCGTCGGCATCGAAAAATGTGATCGGAATCGATCCGAGAAGGATCGTTTCGGTTTTTGACTGGTCGATTTCGTCGTTGGATCCATCGAGAGGATTTCTGTCGTCAGAGTTGAAACCTTCTTCGACGCTGTCGTCGTCATTGTCGTCCTGGATCGCGAGGAAGGTGTTGTAATTACCCGTCCCGGCACCGACATTGACGGCATCAAGAAAGACCGCTCCGTCGATGATCGCTTTTGATTCAGCGGCTGTAAGATCGACGTCATCGATCCCGTCGGAAGTCTGATCTGTGATAATCGGAAGCGCTACGTCGTCGTTGTCGCGCTCCTTGTCAAAAATTCCGTCGCCGTCTTCGTCTACCAGGATAGGCATATCTCTTCCCCTAACGCCATGAATTGCAATTAGGCGGCCCCAGGCGGCTTTTGATCAGCCGCTCTGTTGATGGTGCGCGTCTTGCTAGGCAGACGAGAGGAAGGCGAAATAGATGCCTTCGACGCATCCGGACATCGGTCCGAAGTCTGCATCGCAAGGCGGCCCATGAATTTTATTTGGCCCCTGATTGAGCAGGTTGGAAAACGACTCGCCTGCCAAAAGGGTTAACAAGAAGTTAACTCATTGGATGAACGAGTCAACTCGTTTGCAATGTCAATCGCGCTTTGCCGGAAATCTACAGGAATATCACTCAGAGCTTGCGCAATATAATTACGCAGGCGATCTTGGTGGTCTCGACCGAAATTGGCGGACAGGGTGGGATTCGAACCCACGAAGGGCTTGCACCCTTGCCGGTTTTCAAGACCGGTGCATTCAACCGCTCTGCCACCTGTCCGCCGCGCCATCCCCGCTAGCGTTGCGAAGTGTCTTTGTCATCCCGGAACTGACAATGGTTTTGGTCATCCCGGAACTGACAATGGTTTTGTATAGTAGGGTTACGGATGACATCTCACGTTCACAGTCCTACTGCAAAGCTATGCCCATGACACCGCGCCGTATTTTCTCGTTTCTGTTCGCCAGCTTACTTGCCTCAGCAGCGTCGCCCGCTGCGGCGCAGGACATGTCCTTCGACGCTTACCTGCAGCTGCTGATCGCGCAGGCGAGGGCGGAAGGTGTTAGCGAAGCCACCCTGCAAAGGATGACCGCGGGGCTCGAGCCTAATTCTCGGGTAATTCAGCTCGACCGTTCACAGCCGGGATCGCCAACCCGCTCCGGCTATCCGCCACTGGCACCATATATCGCCACGCACGTGGACGATGCGCGAATTTCCGGGGGGCGCCGCAATTACGCCAACGCCCGGTCGGAGCTTGCCGCCCTTGAACAGCGATTCGGTGTGCCCGGAGAAATCCTGGTCGCGATATGGGGCCATGAAACCGCCTACGGCGCGGTCAAGGGCGGGTTCGATCTGTCACAGGCACTGTCCACGCTCGCCTGGGAGGGCCGCAGGCGCGAGCTTTTCGCCGGGGAGTTCGTCGCGCTTATGAAGGTGGCCGACAAGGGATATTCCCGTAGCGAACTCAAGGGAAGCTGGGCGGGTGCCTTCGGAAATCCGCAGTTCCTTCCCAGTGTTTATCTACGCTTGGCCGCTGACGGAAACGGCGATGGCCGCGCGGACATAATGAACAGTCGCGCCGACGCTCTGGCATCGATCGCGAATTACTTTCGCGACGCGGGCTGGAGGACCGGCCAGCCATGGGGTGTGCGGGCATATGTGCCATCCGGCTTCGACGTCGATCGGTATCGCACCAAGCTGGAAGCGCCGGTCTGTTCGCGCGTTCACGAACGTCACAGCCAGTATAAGACCGTCGAGGAATGGAGAGCTTTAGGTGTGCAACCCCAGCGTCCGCTGGCTTCTGGGACGATGGTTTCGTTGTTCCAGCCTGACGGTCCGGGCACGCCGGCATGGCTGCTTACGTCCAACTACCGCGTAATCCTGGAATATAACTGTTCCAACTATTACGCGATGAGCGTGGGCCTGCTCGCTGACGAGATCGCACGCTAAGAGATTTTGCTGCTTGGAATAGTCGGGTGGAAACCCAGGGTGGCAACTCGCCATTCGCGGTTAGGCTGGCTATACCTTCCCTTGACCTCGAACAGCCATTGGGAACGTCGGGCAGCCGGCGTGGAATTGTTTGCCAAAACCGACCCGTTTGATCGCATTTGCGACCGTCGGCATCTTTGCCGCCCAACCGCTTTCCGCCCAGGTGGCGCGCGTGCAGCCACCTGCGCAAGAGGATGCCCCGATCGCTTATCTCCAGGACCTGACCAGCGGTCAGGTCTTGTTGTCGCGGGAGGCTGACCGCAGGTTCATGCCGGCATCGATAACCAAGGTCATGACCACTTTCCTGTCGTTCGAATGGATCGAGGAAGGACGACTGGTGCCCCGTCAGGTGTTCACCGTCGATCCCGTAGTTTGGGATGAGTGGAATAATGTCGGGTCGACGATGTTCTTGCCGAACCGGGCCCGCGTGACCGTCGATGACCTGATCCATGGTGTGACCACGGTTTCTGCCAACGATGGCGCGGCAGCGCTGGCGCACGGCGCAGCAGGTTCGATCGAGGCCTGGGTTTCGGCAATGAATGCGAAAGCCCGCGAAACCGGAATGCGAGACAGCCACTTCGGAACACCCAATGGCTGGATGGACAATGGCAAGACCTTTACGACGGCACGAGACCTGGGGTTGCTCGCCGCTACGATGATCCGCAAGCATCCCTCGAAGTACCGTCACTACGTGGGCCGCACTGAGTTTACGTACAATGGCATTACACAGCCAAATCACGACCCGATCTCGGGCCGCGTACCGGGCGCCGATGGTATCAAGACCGGCTTCACTAATCAGGCAGGCTACGGGTTCCTGGGTTCAGCCGAGCGTAAAGGCCGTCGCCTTGTCATGGTTGTCGCAGGTAGTCCCCGGTCGTCAGTGCGCGATCGTGCCGCGCGCCAGTTGCTCGAATGGGGCTTCCAGGAGTTCGAACAGACGCGTCTATTGGCCAGGGGAGCGATCCTCGGAGAAGCGCAAGTGCAGGGCGGAGATACAGGAGCGGTCGACCTTGTCGCTCCTCAGGGTGTGTTCGTCAGCTTGCCAAAAGGCGCCGATCCCAAGGTGAAAATGACCATCACGTACCGAGGGCCATTGCGGGCACCGATAGCGGCAAACGAACAGGTAGCGGAGTTATTGGTCCAGGCAGACGGAATGCCCGAATATCGCGTCCCACTTCATGCAGCAGAGGACGTCGGTGAAGCGGGTATTCTGGATCAGGTAGCAAATGGGATTCGCGGATGGCTGCGATGACGCAGGGGCGGTTCATTTCTTTCGAGGGCGGCGAGGGCATGGGCAAATCGACCCAGGCGCGCTTGCTGGCGAACTTTCTTGAGAATTCCGGGACGAGTGTTGTCCTCACCCGCGAGCCCGGAGGAACGCCGGGTGCGGAAGCCATACGTGAGCTTCTCCTTCATCCCCCGGGCGAAGGCTGGGAAGCAGAAGCGGAAGCTTTGCTGTTCGCTGCTGCCCGTTCGGATCACGTGGCGCGACTGATCAGGCCGGCAATCCACGATGGCAGATGGGTGATTTGCGACCGTTACCTGGATTCGAGCCGTGCTTATCAGGGAAGGGCGGGTCAGGTCGGCGATGCCGCGGTTCGACAGCTCCATGCGATCGGAAGCCACGGCCTCCTGCCTGATGCGACGATCGTCCTTCGCGCTTCTACGCAACAGGTGGAACGCCGATTGCGCGAGAGGGATGGCGATGAGACTGATGCCATCGGAGGTCGCGAGAACAGCTATCACACGGCAGTAAATTCCGCATTCGAGGCCTTCGCTTCCGAAGAACCGGACCGCTTCCTGATGGTCGACGGCGAGGGGACGATCGAGGAAGTCCACCAGCGTGTTCTCGATGTGCTGTTTTCGTTCTTGCCGGAGAAGCGTTCTTGAGCCTTGTCGGTCATGAAGATGCGTGGGCGCAGTGGCGATCGGCCCTGGGCGGCGAGCGTATGCATCATGCCTGGCTGTTGGCCGGGAAGAAGGGGCTTGGCAAAGCGAGCTTCGCTCAGGCTGCGGCGAGGGAACTGGTCGGCGTCGATCCCGGATATGGCGATCATCCGGACATCCTGACCCTGACTTACGGTCCCAAGAACAAGGAAGAGGCGAAGAAGCGCGACGACGGTAAGCCATACGATCTGGCACGCGGTATCAAGGTTGAGCAGGTTCGCGAAATTCAGCGTCGCCTGACGACGCGGCCGACCATGGGGCCGCGTAGGGCGGTCATCATCGATCCGGCCGACGATATGGAAACAGGCGCATCGAACGCCCTCCTCAAGAGCCTTGAGGAACCGCCCGAAGGGACGTTTTTCCTTCTTGTAGCGCATAGCCCCGCTCGTCTGTTGCCGACAATTCGCTCCCGCTGCCGGACGGTTCGCTTTCCCACGCTGTCCAAGCAGGAAATAGATGCCTTGCTACGGGACCTGGCCCCGAATGCAGATATCGCTACGAGGGACGCGGCCATCGATGCGGCCGCCGGTTCCCCCGGGGCGGCGGTGTCATTCGTGGAGCGCGACCTGGGATCGGCAGCGCGTTTGATGCGGGCGATCATCGAAAAGGGCGACCGCGACTTTGCCCTTCGCGGGGAACTGGCTGGCGTCATCGGCGCCAAACAGGACATTCCGCGACTGCAGGCCATTCTCGATCTCGCCCGCGCTATGCTGGCGGAACGGGTCGACGAAGCAGGCCCCGATCCGCGCAAGCTGGTCGAGACACATAGCGAACTCGTGCGCCTGACAGGTGAACAGCCAACCTATAATTTCGACCCCGGTTTGCTTGCGATGGAAATCGGTACCTTGCTCGCCGCAGCAGGGGCGGCTAGCGAACGCCGCAATGGCTGAACCTTTCTATATTACCACCGCGATCCACTATCCCAATGGCAAGCCGCATATCGGCCATGCCTATGAAACGATCGCTGCCGATGTAATCGCGCGTTTTCAACGCCTGATGGGCCGCGACGTGCGGTTTCAGACCGGGACCGACGAACATGGGCTCAAGATGGCCCAGAAGGCCCGCGACCTGGGGAAGACCCCGCGCGAATTGGCCGACGAAATGTCGGGCGCGTTCCGGGATTTGTTCGACCGTCTCGATATCACGTACGACCGTTTTATCCGGACTACCGACGAAGATCACCACAAGGCGAGCCGTGCGATCTGGAAGGCCATGGAAGCCAAGGGCGACCTCTACCTCGATCGCTATGAGGGATGGTATTCGGTCCGTGACGAAGCTTATTACGACGAAAAAGAGCTCGTCGAAGGGGAGGGGGGCGAGAAGCTGTCTCCCCAAGGCACGCCGGTAGAGTGGACCGAAGAGGAAACGTGGTTCTTCCGCTTGTCCAAATATGCGGAACCGCTGCTTGAATTGCTGAGGACACCCGGCTTCCTTGAGCCGGCAAGCCGGCGGAACGAGATGATCGCCTTTGTCGAGGGTGGTCTGAAGGACCTGTCCGTCAGTCGCACCAGCTTCGACTGGGGCGTCAAAGTCCCGGGCCATGACAACCACGTCATGTACGTTTGGGTCGATGCACTGACCAACTACATAACCGGCGTTGGTTACCCCGACGGTGGTGAGGCGTGGGACAAATACTGGCCCGCCAGCCTGCATCTGATCGGCAAGGACATCGTTCGTTTTCACACGATCTACTGGCCCGCTTTCCTGATGAGCGCGGATATCCCGGTCCCAAAGCATGTGTTCGGCCATGGCTTCCTGCTCAATCGCGGCGTGAAAGAGTCGAAGTCGGCAGGCAACGTCACCGATCCGAACGAACTGGTCGACCTGTTCGGTGTCGACGCCCTGCGATACTTCCTCATGGCCGAAGTCGTATTCGGTAAAGATGGCAGCTATTCCGCCGAAGCACTTGTAAACAAAGTGAATGCGGAGCTCGCAAACAGCTTTGGCAATCTTGCGCAGCGAACCTTGTCGATGATCCACAAGAACATGGACGGCAAGTTGGAGGCGTTCGAGACGAACGGCGATGACAAGGCATTGCTGGGCACGGTTCAAAGCGCCTGCCGCGAAGTTCTGCCACAGGAATTCGAGGCGATGAATTTCAGCGTCGGCATCGAAGCCTGGCTCAAAGCTGTCTTTGCCTGCAATGCCTATGTCGACGAGCAGGCCCCGTGGGCTCTCAAGAAATCCGATCCGGAACGAATGCAGGCGGTCTTGCAGACGCTGTTCATCGCCATTCGGGATCTGGCAATTGCCATCCAGCCTGTCGTCCCGACCAAGGCAGCCGTCGTCCTCGACCAGCTAGGTGTTGCTGCGGACAGGCGAACTTACGCCGATCTTGCGGACGAGGGCTGGTTCTCCGCGTTGATTGTCGAGGGTCACTTAATCGAAAAGCCTACTCCGGCATTCCCGCGGCTTGAACTGCCAGAAATAGAAGCGGCGTCCTGATGCTTGTCGATAGCCATTGTCATCTCGAATACGAAGGTCTCGTCGAGAACCAGTCAGCCGTCCTCAAACGGGCTCGTGATGCAGGGGTAGGGGCCTTCCTCAATATCTCCACCAAGCGCGATGAGTGGGACCAGGTCATCGGCACCGCATCCAAGCAAAACGACGTTTGGGCCAGCGTGGGGATACACCCCCATAATGCAGATGATCATTCCGACCTGACCTGCGAAGAACTGCTCGCGACTGCAAGCCATCCTAAGGTAATCGGCCTCGGTGAGACAGGGCTCGATTACTATTACGATCATTCGGATCGCGCCGAGCAGCAGCGGCTGTTCCGCATCCACATCGATGTGGCGCGCGAGACTGGCCTGCCGGTCATCATCCACACTCGCGACGCGGAGGAGGATACCCTCGCGATCCTGAGTGACGAGATGGAGAAGGGGCGTTTTCCGGCTCTCATCCACTGCTTTACGGCCTCATCCGGGTTCGGAGAGGAAGTCCTGCGTCTCGGACTTTCCATCTCGCTGTCTGGGATCGTTACGTTCAAGAATGCCAAGGACTTGCAGGAAGTGGCGAAGGCCGTTCCCGCCGAACGGCTGCTAGTTGAAACGGACAGCCCGTTCCTTGCGCCGGTTCCGCATCGCGGAAAGCCATGCGAGCCGGGTTTCGTGCGGGATACAGCGGCGTTCATCGCGGAATTACGCGGTGACTCGATCGCCGAACTCGCCAGTTACACGACCGACAACTTCTATCGGCTGTTCTCCAAGGCCGCCGCATGAAGCTTTTGATGCTTGGCTCCGGTACGTCGACCGGCGTACCGCGCATCGGGAATGATTGGGGCGAATGCGACCCCACTAATCCGCGCAATAGGCGGACGCGGGTATCGATTATCGTCGAGAACGACGCTGGCAAGCGTATCCTTATCGATACGTCGACCGACCTGCGGGCTCAACTTCTGGCTAATGATATCGGCAAGGTGGACGCGGTATTCTGGACGCATGACCATGCGGATCATTGTCACGGAATCGATGATCTCAGGGTGATGCGATACGATCGCACCAATCCTCTTCCGGGCTACGCGAGCAAGGTCACTTGTGGGCGGTTGCGCAAGCGTTTCGACTATGTTTTCGAAGGCCAGTTCGGTTATCCGACCCTTATGGATTTGCAGGAAGTCGGCCAAGTACGCTTGGTTGCTGGTTTCGATTTCAAGTATGTAGAGATGCCGCACGGGCCCGTCACGAGCACTGGTTTCAAGTTTGAAGCGGACGGAAAATCAATTGGTTATGCGACTGACTTCAGTGAGATAACTAAAGAGATGGTTGCGTGTTTCAAGGGCACGGATCTACTCGTGGTCGACTGCCTCCGCCGGAGGCCGCATCCCACGCATGCTCACCTTGAAATGGCGATCGATTTTGCGCGCCGTTGCAAGGTCAAACGAGCCGTGTTGACGCATCTGGACAAGAGCATGGACTATGCGACTCTCGATGCCGAGGTTCCGAAGGGTTTCATCGTTGGATACGATGGTTTGGAGGTTACGTTATGATCGGTGGTGGCTGGGTCTGGGCTGCATTGATGGGCGCTTTGGCGATCGCGTATCTAACCGGAATGCGGCGCGATGGAATGACGGGCGGCAAGATGGTCCGGATTGCCTTGATCTGGGTAGCAATCATCGTTGTTGCATACATTCTGGTAAGCTGGCTGACAGGCATGGATTGAGGGTAACCTCGTGCATCAAGCTCGCCATATATTTAACATAATATATATTATCACATCGGGATAGGCATTTGGCGACCTCCGATACCAATGTAGACCTATCCCCCACTCAGGTAGACCATATGCCCCATGATATAGATCGCCTGCTTACCATTATGGAACGCCTGCGCGATCCGGTACGCGGTTGCGAATGGGACACGGCGCAAACCTTCGAAACTATCGCTCCGTATACAATCGAGGAAGCTTACGAGGTCGCCGATGCGATCGAACGTGAAGATTATTCCGATCTTAAAAGCGAGCTCGGCGATCTTCTATTCCAAGTGGTCTTCCATGCGCAGATGGCGTCCGAGGCCGGACATTTCGACTTCCGCGCTGTGGTGCAAACGATCTCGGAGAAGATGGAACGACGCCATCCCCATATTTTCGGCGACGAAGGCGGCGTAATGGAAGACGCGCGATGGGAAGATCTGAAAGCCGCCGAGCGCAGCGCCGCAGGCTCGGACAGCGCGATGGACGGTGTAGCCCAGGCCCTTCCGGCGCTGATGCGCTCCCAAAAACTGCAAAAGAGAGCGGCACGCCATGGTTTCGACTGGCCTGACACCGAAGGCCCACGCGACAAGGTTCTCGAAGAAATCGAGGAGTTGAGAGAAGCCGCTCCGCACGAAAAGGAGGAGGAAGCCGGTGATCTCCTCTTCGCTGCCGTAAATTTGGTGCGCGCCTATGGGCTTGACGCGGAGCAGGCTCTGCGCGCTGCGAATGCGAAGTTCGAACGCCGCTTTCGCGCTATGGAAGAGCTTGCTGGCGATGACTTCGAAACGCGTGATCTCGAGGCACAGGAAGAACTCTGGCAAGCTGTAAAGCGCGCCGAGAAGTCCTGATCATAGGCTTTCAAATTGTCCCAGCTCCTTGGGATTCAGCCGCACGGTGAAGCTCCGCATGGGGCCCTGGGGCCCCTCCTCCAGTGCTTCTTCCTCCAGAATGTCGCCATGGGCGTGCAACCAGGCGATTCGGCGGCCATCGCTTGCCGGAAGTTCGAAACGTCGCACCGTGGCGCGGGACGTCAGGATCTCGCCCACCCGATCGAGGAACTGGGGGACCCCTTCCCCGCTCAGTGCGGACACGGCAACGACATCCTCGGAAGCCTGCGAAAGCCCGCCGAGTTCTTCGGCCGCCTCCTCGTCCAGCAGGTCCCACTTGTTCCATACTTCCAGAATGGGGATCGCTTCGGAACCTTCTTCCGAATTGATCACACCAAGCTCTCTCAAAACATTGAGAACCTGCACTTTTTGTGCTTCTGCAGAAGGGTTGGACATATCGCGGACGTGGCAGATAAGGTCTGCCGCGGTCACTTCTTCCAAGGTCGCACGGAAGGCCGCCACGAGCTGGGTCGGAAGGTCCGAGATGAAGCCGACGGTATCGGAGAGGATGGCCTTTTCAACCCCGGGCAGAGCAATTGCGCGCATCGTCGGGTCCAGCGTAGCGAACAGAAGGTCCTCTGCCATGACCTCTGCACCCGTCAGACGGTTGAAAAGGGTGGACTTGCCGGCGTTGGTGTAGCCGACAAGGGCGATGACAGGCCACGGCGCTCGCTCCCGCCGTTCACGGTGCAGCCCTCGTGTCTTGCGAACCTGTTCCAGTTCCTTGCGCAAGCGCCCCATGCGCTGACGGATCATGCGCCTGTCGGCCTCGATCTGGGTTTCACCCGGTCCGCCGAGGAAACCGAAGCCGCCACGCTGCCGTTCGAGGTGGGTCCAGCTGCGCACAAGGCGGCTCTGCTGGTAATCCAGGTGGGCCAGTTCGACCTGCAGGCGCCCTTCGGCCGTGGCCGCACGTTCCCCGAAGATTTCCAGGATAAGGCCTGTCCGGTCGATGACCTTGCGAGCCAGCTTGTCTTCCAGATTGCGTTGCTGGATCGGGCTGAGTGCCCCATCTACGACAACCAGCTCCGCCTCGTTCTGGTCGCAGGCGATGCGGATGTTCTCCACCTGCCCCGACCCGAACAGGAGGTTCGGTTTTACGTCGCGGACCGGGAGGACAAAGCTGTCGGCCACGACGATACCGATTGCGAGAGCCAAGCCTTCGGCTTCTTCGAGGCGGCTTTGCGAGTCGAGGTCATAGGATACCCCACGGATATCCGGGCACACGACAAGGGCCCGCGCACCGCGCGAGACTTCGCCCATCAGATCGTCATCGAAGCTCAGTGTTCGTCCTCGTCCCAGTCCTCGGACAGGTCGACCGGGGTGGCGGGCTGAATTGTGGAGACCGCGTGCTTGTACGCAAGTTGCACATAGCCATCGCGTTCCAGCATCATGCAGAACAGGTCGTAGGCGGCGATCTTGCCCTGGAGCATGACACCATTCACCAGGAACATGGTCACCTGCGCCTCGGCTTCGCTGACCCGGCTAAGAAATACGTCCTGAAGCAAGCGCTGTTTCGCGCCGGAGCCCTGGCTGGCGAATTGTTCGGCGTCGACCGGCTGTCCGGGCATGATCGTACTGACTGCGTGCTTGTAGACGAGCTGGGACTGTCCATCGCGGCGCAGCAGGATCGAGAAATTGTCGAACCAGGTAACGATGCCCTGAAGCTTGACGCCCTTCACCAGGAATACCGTCACCGGCGATTTGTTCTTGCGCAGCAAGTTGAGAAATGCGTCCTGCAAGCTCGGGGCCTTGCCCTTGCTTTGCGGTTCCTGCGCTGCACGCGGTCGCGCAGATAATGTGCGGTCGCCGGCCATAATCATCGCTCCTTCTTTTTGGCGCCTGCATCTGCAAACGCAATCTGGACGCTCTTGCGGCGTCCGGGGTTCGGGCAACGAGTCCCGCAACCGCGGGCAATGTGACGTTTCCGCGCTTTTTGGGCAACAGGATAATTCTGTTGTCGCAAAAGTGGAAATTGTGTCCGAGCGCTATTTCCGATCGCTATTGCGACGTTCCGCCATTCCCAGAAGCTTGAGCTTGCGGTGCAGAGCCGAGCGTTCCATGCCAATAAAACTCGCCGTTTTCGAGATGTTGCCGGAGAACCTGCGGATCTGGATGGCCAGATATTCGCGCTCGAAACTTTCGCGCGCCTCCCGCAAGGGTGCCCCCATCAGCTGCGCCATTCCGCCGCTGTCGCCAAGTTTGCCGCCAGTCACTTCTTCGGAAAGCATGTCCGCTTCGACGGTGTCGAGATTCTCGCGCGGTGTGAGGATGATCGTGCGTTCCACGACATTGCGCAGCTGGCGGACGTTTCCGGGCCAGTCGTAAGCCTGCAGCGCAGCCATCGCTTCCTCGCTGATGTCGGGTGGACGGATGCCCTGCTCGATCGCGTAGCGGGCGAAGAAATGTTCCGCCAATGCGGGAATGTCATCGCGCCGCTCCGACAAAGAGGGCACTTCCACCGGCACCACGTTGAGGCGGTAGAACAGGTCTTCGCGAAACCGCTTCTCCTCCATTTCCGCCTCGAGTTCGCGTGCAGTCGATGAAACGACCCTGACGTCGACGCCGATCTGCCGCGTGCCGCCTACCCGCACGAAGCTCTGGTCGGTCAGCACGCGCAGGATCCGAGCCTGGGTCGAAAGCGGCATGTCCGCCACCTCGTCGAGGTAGAGCGTGCCACCGTCTGCCGTTTCCAGCAGGCCGGGCCGAACCAGCTTGCCTTCGGCTTCTTCGCCGAACAGCTCTTCCTCGAAACGTTCGGGCGTGATGCGGGCCGAGTTGACGACGACGAAGGGCTTGTCTGCCCGGGTGGACCAGCTGTGAAGCAAGCGCGCGGCTACTTCCTTGCCGGATCCCGCGGGGCCGCTGATCAGGACACGGCTGCCAGTGCTGGCGACCCGTTTGAGAGTGGCGCGAACGTTGTTGATGGCGGCCGAGTTGCCGGTGAACTCACCGCCCTCGCCCATGCCTTCGCGCAGGCGGGAGTTCTCGCGGCGCAAGCGTTCGGTCTCTGTTGCGCGCTCGACGAGGTGGAGCAGCCGTTCCGCCTCGAAAGGCTTCTCGATAAAGTCCATCGCACCGCGGCTTACGGCGGACACTGCGGTGTCGATGTTGCCATGGCCGGAGAAGATGATCACGGGCAGTTCGGGTTCGCGAGCCTTGATCGCGTCGAGGACCTCGAGCCCGTCCATCTGACTACCGTGAAGCCACACATCGAGCAGCACCAGGCTGGGGCGTTTCTCGTCGACCGCATCCAGTGCGGACGTGCTGTCAGCGGCGGTACGGCATTCGTAGCCCTCGTCGCTCAGGACGCCCGCCACGAGCTCGCGAATGTCGCGTTCGTCATCGACGATGAGAATGTCGAGTGCCATGATTATCTTCCTGCTTTCTCGGTATTCGTTCGGTCTTCGCCCAGGGAGGGGCCGCGATGCGGATCACGTGCGATCTTTAGCGTGACGCGCGTTCCGCCCTCCTCGATCGAGGAGAAATTCATTTCGCCACCGTGCTCTTCGACGATCTTGTTCACGATCGCGAGACCGAGGCCGGTGCCCTTCTCGCGCGTGGTCACGTAGGGTTCCAGGATGCGTTCCCGATCCTGGGGAAGACCGATCCCGTTATCGCTGATCGCGATGGCGATGAACTTCTCGTCTTCCGTCACTTCGACGGCGATTACGCCGCGGTAATCGGGTTCGGCATTCGCTGCGCGAGCTTCGATCGCCTCGGCGGCGTTCTTGAGGATATTCGTGACTGCCTGGCCCAACTGGTGGCGGTCGGCTTCGACCATCAGCGGGCCGTCAGTTTCGGTGCTCAGCCCGTAATTGATCTGCGGGTTCGCCACCTCCTGCAGGAACATCGACTGGCGCACAAGGTCGAGCGCATCTTCCTGCCGGAAAACGGGTTTCGGCAGGCGGGCAAAGCTGGAGAATTCATCCACCATCGTGCGCAATTCACCGACCTGCCGTACGATCGTGTTGGTCAGTTCATCGAACAAGTCGCCGTCCTGCTCGATCTGCTTGCGATAGCGGCGCTTGAGCCGTTCGGTCGCCAGCTGGATCGGGGTCAGCGGGTTCTTGATCTCATGTGCGATGCGGCGCGCGACGTCCGACCATGCGGCCTGCCGCTGGTCGAGCAGCTGACGGGTGATGTCCTCGAAGGTAATCACATGACCGTCGCCTTCGGGAACGAGACGTACGGCAAGCGTCATTAGCTCGCCGTGCCGCGAGTGGCTGACCACGCCGCGATCCAATCCTGCTTCGACGAGGACGGCGATCTGCGGCACCATTGCGTCGAGCGTTTCAGGATGTTCGCTGCCCTCGCCGCCTTCCAGAAGCATGTTCTGTGCGGGCGCGTTCATCAGAAGTACCCGACGCTTGCCGTCGATGGTGATGACCCCGGCGCTGACCGATTCCAGCACGGCCTCGATGAAGCTGCGGCGATCCTCCAGCTCCTCGTTCGCGCCGACGAGCGCGTCGGTCTGCTTCTCGATCTGGGCGGTCATGCGATTGAAAGCGCGGTAGAGCAGGCCGATTTCATCGGCTCCCGTCCGGCCTTCGACGCGCAGGGCAAAGTTACCTGCACCGACCTTGCGAGCTGCGCCGACGAGATCGGTCAGCGGCTCGACCTGCCGGTCCGCGAACCGCAGGGCGAACCAGACCGCCAGTCCGACGAGCGCGAGGCTGACGAAGAACAGCGCAAGGTTGAAGCGCAACTGGAGCGCCCTCGCCCGCTTGGTCAGTTCCTCGTATGCGGTAGAAATCGATCGGGCGCTTTCCCAGCTACGGAAGCTTGCCGCTTCGGCGTTGCGTGCCGTGTAAAGGTATATTCCGGCCGTACGGTCGATCGGTGCAACGGCCTCGATGCGCTCGGGACTGCCCTTGATGGCTACAGGTTCGCCGCCGCGCAGGGCGCGCAGGCTTCCCTCCGTGAAACCGACCGGATCGCTTGCCTGGTTGATCCCGTATACGACGGCGACCCGGGCTGTGCCATCGGGCATCGTTTGCATGATCGCGCTTTCGATGACGTCGCGCGGTTCGGCCTGGTAACGGTAGGCCAGCTGGAAATCGGGATCGGTGATCGAAACCTGCTGCAGGATCGAGCGCATATCCATCGCCATGGAAATGGTTTCCTGCCCCAGATCGAGCTGGTTGTCTTCGTAGTAGACTTCAGCCAGCTGGTTTGCGTTCTCCATCAACCCGCGTGAATTGTCCGAAAACCAGAAGTCCACGCCCGACTGGAACAGGACGGCCGCGAAGGCCGACACCAGCAGCGTCGGCACAGCTGCAATCATGGAGAAGAAGAACACCAGTCTCACGTGAAGACGCGCCGTGCTGCCTGCCGCCCGTCTCAGCGCCAGTCTGCGACCGGCGAGGACAAGCAGGGCCATTGCAGGCACCATTGTCCCGATCAAGAGGACCGCAACCTGCCTGCTCGGCAGCAGTTCGCCGGTCGGTGGAGCACGCGTGAAGGCGGCCCAGGTGGTGACCACCATTATGGCGAAAATCGCCACGGCGAAAATCTCCACCAAGGAAATCAGGTTGGCGCGGCGGGAGGCGACGACAAATCGCCGCCACCAACGCGGAGTGCGCTTCGGGGAAGAACCGGCCATAGTCGCCATCGTGGCTAGTTTACGACACCTCTGTTGCAGATATGCAAGACGAAAAACGACGAAATGAACATCAACGTCGTCGGACGTATCGCTCAGGCTCTATTTCGAGGTCGCTTAACCGCTTCCGAAGGGTGTTGCGATTTATGCCCAATAGCTGTGCAGCGCGCAGCTGGTTGCCCTCCGTTTCCTGCAACGCATGCTCGAACAGGGGCTTTTCGAAGGCGGCTAGCGCACTGTGATAGAGCGTGCCGGGGACGCTGGCTTGCGCGGACAACCACATCTGCAACGCAGTATCGAATGGCGTCGCGGCGCCTCGTGATGTCTCCTCGATCGCTGGAAGAGCATCGTCGACCGTTTCAGCGTCGATCACGTCTTCGCGCGCGGTCAGCGCCAGGCGGAAAACGACATTGCGCAATTCACGCACATTGCCTTTCCACCGCTGGGCTTCCAACCGCTTGATAGCACCATCGGAAATGCCGTGGTTCGGCAGGCCTTCCGCAACCGCCTGCCCCAAGAAATGCTTTACCAGCGCGCCCACGTCCTCGCGCCGTTCCCGCAAGGGCGGAAGATGGATCGGGACTACGTTGAGGCGATAGTAGAGATCCTCGCGGAACGAGCCGCTGGCGATCATCGGGCCGAGATCCTTGTTCGTCGCAGCGATAATCCGCACGTCGACCCCGATCTCCTGGCGTCCGCCGACGCGGCGAATCTTTCCGGACTGCAGCGCCCTGAGGAGCCGGGTCTGCGCTTCGGCAGGCATATCCCCAATCTCGTCGAGGAAAAGCGTGCCTCCGTTGGCCTGCTCGAACTTTCCGATCTGCTGCGATACTGCCCCTGTGAAAGCACCGCGCTCGTGCCCGAATAACTCGCTCTCCAGAAGGTCGTGCGGGATCGCGGCCATGTTTACAGCAATAAAGGGGCCAGTGCGGCGCGAACCCAGTTCATGGATCGCCTCTGCCACCAGTTCCTTGCCGGTACCGCTCTCACCGGTGACGAGGACCGAGAGGTCGTTGCGCAGGACGCGCGTGATCATCCGGTAGACGTCCTGCATCGCCTTGCTTCGCCCGATGAGCGGTAGCGAGCCCTCGCCCTCGCCCTCGAGACTGTCCGCGCTTTGTGCCGATCGTTTCGTGGCCTGACGAACGGCGTGGGTCAATTCATCGAGGTCGAAAGGCTTGGGGAAATATTCGAAGGCACGGCTATCGCTCGCCCTTACGGCGGTATCGAGCGTATTCTGGGCGGACAGCACGATGACCGGCATGTCGGGCGCTGCTTCATGGACATTTGCTATAGACGCCAGGCCATCCCCGTCTTCCAGCATGACGTCAGTAAGCATGACGTCAAAGGTGTGACCTGCAAGCAAGGCGTCACGCTTGCCTACGGTGCTGCACGCCGTGACGTCGAAGCCTTCGTCGCGCAACGCTTCTGTAATGACGGTGGCGATTGCGCGATCGTCTTCAACTAGGAGAACGCGGTTCGTCATCGATCAGTCATCCTTCTGCGCAACGGGCAGGTTTATGCGAAAGTGGGTGAGGCCTGCGCGCTCATCCCGTTCATGCGCGACCCTTCCGCCCATGTCGCGCAGGAGCTTGCGCACCAAGGCCAGGCCAAGGCCCTGCCCCTGCGACTTGCCGGATACGAAGGGTTCGAAAATCTGCTCCCGCAATTCAGGCGGCACGCCCCGCCCCATGTCGGTTACGGTTATCTCGACCGGCAGGCGAACAGGCTTGCCAAGACGGATGGCGGAAAAGACCAGTCCGCTAACGAAGCGTGTACGCACGACGACGCGGGCATCCTCCACCCCCATGCTGGCATCGCAGGCGTTGGCGAGCAGGTTTATCAAGACCTGTTCAAGCGCGCCGCGATCCGCCTCGACCTGCGGCAGGGAAGGATCGAATTCTTCGACCAGTTCGCAGGCGTTTTCGCGGCCCGCCCTGACGGTGGCCATTGCCCCGCGAATTGCTTCGTGGAGATTGCAGGGACCGGTCTCGACCGGGTTGGAACTGCCCAACTGCTGCATCCGGTCGATCAGGTTGGCTATGCGCGCAACCTCGCCTTCGATCATCGTGGCAAGCGGCTTGTCCCGCTCGCTGGCGCGCTTCGCCAAAATCTGGCTCGCCCCGCGAATGGCCGAAAGGGGGTTCTTGATTTCGTGAGCAAGGACTGCCGGTGCGCGTAGTTCGGTGCGGTCCTCGTCATCGTTCTCGTTTCCGCCCTGCCCTGCTTCGGAAACGGTGATGACACGCCATCCCGGATGGGCGTGCAAAGGCGAACAACTTAGATTGACGAGATGGTCGCGACCCGCTGCGCTAACCGTCAGGCCGCGCGCGATCAGCTGTGTGTCAGTTTCGAGGAGCGACTTTTCAACCCGCTCGGGAGCGATGCTCATGAGCTCGAGAAGCCTGCAGCCGATGATCCGCCGCGCGCTCCTTCCTAGCAATTCTTCTGCGGGCGGGTTGGCTTCATGCACGAGCCCTTCCGGATCGACCAGCAGGACGGCAAAGACCATTCCTGCAAGCTGTACCGACGCCGAGGGCGCTTCGCTCACGCTGCTCGCCGTTTGAGAAACGGTTCGTAGAAACGCTCAAGTTCGTCAAGTACGACAGGGGCTTGATCGATGAAGTTCACGCGATTGCGGAACTCGGCAGAGCCGTGCATCCCTTTCGTATACCAGCCAAGGTGCTTGCGCGCGATCTTCACGCCCACGTCTTCGCCGTAGAGTTCCAGCATATCATTGTAATGCTCGACCACGACTTCATACTGCTCATTGAAGGACGGACTTTCGAGCGTCTCGCCGGTGCGCCACCAGTGCATGACCTGAGATAGCAGCCAGGGCTTACCATAGGCCCCGCGGCCGATCATCAATCCATCGGCACCTGACTGGTCGAGGGCCTTGGCGGCATCGTCGACCGTGCAGATGTCGCCATTCACGATGACGGGAATGGAGACCGCATCCTTGACCTTGCGCACGAAGGCCCAGTCTGCACTGCCCTTATACATCTGGTTGCGCGTGCGGCCATGGACGGTGACCATCTTCACGCCGAGATCCTCTGCGATATGGGCCAACTCAGGTGCGTTGAGATCGCTGTGATCCCAACCCATGCGCATCTTCACGGTTACGGGCACGTTCACCGCCTCGACGGTGGCTTCCATCAGCTTGGTCGCAAGCCCGACTTCACGCATCAGGGCTGATCCCGCGAGTTGCCCCACGACCTTGCGAACGGGACAGCCGAAATTGATGTCGATAATCTCGGCGCCATTGCCCTCCTGGAGCTTGGCTGCCTCGGCCATGCTGCCTGGATCGCAGCCCACCAGCTGCATCGAAACAGGCTCTTCGGTCGGGTCCCAGGCGGCCTTCTGAACGGACTGCCGTGTTTCGCGGATCGCCGCCTCGCTCGCGATCATTTCGGTCACGTTGAGGCCCGAACCATACCGCCGCACCATCTTGCGGAAAGGCAGGTCCGTGACGCCCGTCATCGGGGCCAGAACGACAGGCGTGTCGATCCGGACGCGGCCGATGTCGATCGGTCTCGGTGGTACGGGCGGTTTGGGATGTGCGCTCATGAGTTGTGCGTGTGCCTAATAATTGGGCAGGCACATAGTGCGTTGCAGCGAAAACGGCAAGCGGCTAGCGGGCAAGGCGATGGCAAACCATCCCCCCCTCCCCACCTTCGCCGCGATCGTCGTCGCTGCTGGCAAGGGCATTCGTGCCGGCCAGCCCCTTCCTAAGCAGTTTGCGAGGTGGCGCGGCAAGCCTGTCGTGCGCCATTCGGTCGAGGCTTTTCTCGGCGAAGGTGCAAGTCAGGTGGTCGTTGCAATCCCGCCCGGCGGTGAAGCGCTTGCACGAGAGGCTTTGGCCGGTCTGGAAGTGTTGTTAGTCGAAGGAGGCAGCACCCGGCAGGAATCGGTCGCGAACGCGCTGGAAGCAATCGGGTCTGCAAATAGCGTCCTCATTCACGATGCCGCGCGCCCGGACGTCCCGCGTGCGGTGATCGCTGGCCTGCTGGAAGCGCTGGGAAGTCACGAAGGCGCGATCCCGACCCTGCCCGTCGTCGACAGTCTTGCGATCGAGGCCGACGGCCTGATGTCCGGTTCGGCGGATCGTAATGTCCTGCGGCGGGTCCAGACCCCGCAGGCTTTCCGCTTCGATGCAATCCGGAATGCTCACAGGGCTTGGACCGGCACGAGCGATGCGGGCGACGATGCGCAGGTCCTTCGCGCATGCGGAGGAGAAGTGACCCTCGTCGAAGGTGACGAGCGACTGAAGAAACTGACATTTGCGGAGGACTTCGTGACCCCATCCCTCGACGTGAGAACCGGCATGGGTTTCGACGTGCACCGACTGGTGCAAGGTGAAGAGCTATGGCTCGGGGGTATCCGTATCGACTACGAGAAAGGCCTGTCCGGCCACAGCGATGCCGACGTTGCCCTCCATACCATTGTGGATGCGCTCCTCGGTGCCGTGGCACGCGGCGATATCGGCGATCATTTTCCTCCGAGCGATCCGCAGTGGAAAGGTGCGAGCAGTGACAAGTTCCTGCTCCACGCCGTGAAGCTGGTTGGCGAGGCCGGGTATCGAATCGGCAACATCGATCTGACGATAATCTGCGAAGCGCCAAAGATCGGCCCCCATCGCGCTGCCATGAGAGCGCGGATCGCGGACCTCGCGGGCGTTGACATCGACAGCATATCGGTGAAGGCGACCACCACCGAAAGGCTGGGATTCACCGGTCGCGGCGAAGGTATCGCTGCGCAGGCAATCGCAACGGTAATCCGCAACTAGTTCAAGAGGTGAGCATGACGCTCCAGGCCCTACTCCCCGAAGAAATCGACGAACTCGCCAAGCGGGTGATCGAGGAGAATTCGGCCGCAGGACGCAAGGTCGTGGTGGCGGAAAGCTGCACGGGCGGGCTTGTTGCGGCAGCGCTGACCGAAATTCCCGGCTCCTCTGCCGTTCTGGACCGCGGGTTCGTGACCTACTCGAACGAATCGAAAATCGAGATGCTCGACGTCTCGCTCGATATCATCGAGACTTTCGGAGCGGTTTCGATCGCCTGCGCATGGGCCATGGCCAAGGGAGCATTGGCGCGCAGCAACGCCGATGTCGCCGTGGCCATCAGCGGCGTTGCAGGTCCCGGAGGCGGGACCCAGCACAAACCGGTCGGCACAGTGGTTTTCGCCAAGGTCGTGCGCGGACAAGAAGGCGAGCCCGAGGGCGAATTGAAGCGGTTCGAACCGACGTCGCGCGCCGACATCCGCAAGGAAGCGACCCTTTGCGCGCTTGATCTGTTGCTGCCTTAAAGGTTCGCCGCGGCGTTCTCGCGGCCGTAGAGGTCATCCGCCCGCTTCTCGAAGGCTTCGACCATCTTGCGAAAAGCCCGGTCGAAATACTGGCCGGCCAGCGCTTCGAAAACAGCATTGCGAAAGCTGAAATCGACGCAGAAATCGATTTCGCACCCGCCATCGGGCAGGCAGCGGAAGGTCCACTTGTTGTCGAGATCCTTGAGCGGACCGTCGACGTAGAACACTTCGATGAAGTCCGGTCGGCTCTTGACTACCCGTGACGTGAATTTCTCGCGGATCGCCTTGAAGCCGACGAGCATGTCGGCGACCATTTCGGTCTCGCTGTCGCTGCGTACCCGCGTGGCCACAACCCACGGCAGGAACTTCGAGTAGTTGCCAACATCGGCTACCAGGTCGAACATCTGCTCGCAGCTATAGGGGAGCCGCCGGGTCTCGGTGATGCCTGGCATCAGGCGGACGCCCTCGCCTGCTCCTTCGCAAGCTTGGCTTCACGAGCCGCCCGCATTTGCGCAAAATCGTCGCCCGCGTGATAGCTCGACCGCGTCAACGGACTCGAAGCCACCTGAAGGAACCCCTTTGCACGCGCGATCGAACCATAGGCTGCGAAAGCCTTTGGTGTGACGAAATCTTCCACATTGGCGTGGCGAGGCGTGGGCTGGAGGTACTGGCCCATGGTAATGAAATCGACGTCCGCGCTGCGCATGTCGTCCATCACCTGGTGCACTTCGAGGCGCTGCTCGCCAAGGCCGAGCATGATGCCCGACTTAGTGAAGATCATTGGATCGTGCGACTTCACTTCTTCCAGCAACCGCAGCGAGGCATAGTAGCGCGCGCCAGGGCGGATCGTGGGATAGAGACGCGGCACGGTTTCGAGGTTGTGGTTGTAAACGTCCGGTCCCGCCTCGCAGATTGCTTCGACTGCCGGGCGCATCTTGCCACGGAAGTCTGGCGTGAGGATTTCGATGGTCGTGTCCGGCGTTTCGCGACGCAGCGCCTTGATCACCTTCACGAACTGACCGGCACCGCCATCGGGCAGGTCGTCACGATCGACACTGGTGATAACGATGTGCTGCAAACCCATCTGGCCAGCCGCGATTGCGACATTCTCCGGTTCCATCGGATCGACGAGGCGCGGCATTCCGGTCTTCACATTACAGAAGGCGCAGGCGCGCGTGCAGACATCGCCCAGGATCATGACGGTGGCGTGCTTCTTGTCCCAGCATTCCCCGATATTGGGACAGGCCGCTTCTTCGCAAACCGTATTGAGCTTGAGGTCGCGCATAAGCTTGCGCGTTTCCTGATAACCTTTGCTGACGGGCGCCTTCACCCGGATCCAGTCCGGCTTGCGCTTCTTGCGCGGGCGTTCGTCTTCGGGAGCGGGAGCGGAAGAAAGGTCGTTCATTGCGCCGCCCATCTAGGCTTGCCGAGCCTCCCAAGCAACCCGTGGATATGTTGCCCATTGCTTACTTGCCGTCGCATCCGGCGCATTCTACTGAATCGCGTATGGATGCTGCAACACTAGAGACCTTCACATCACCCGTGATCCTGTTCTTCGTGCTGGGCATGCTTGCGGCCTTTGCGCGGTCCGAACTTGCGGTTCCGGAAGCTCTCGCCAAGGGGATGTCGCTTTACCTTATGGCGGCGATCGGCCTCAAAGGCGGGGTCGCCGTTTCGGAAAGCGGTGTCGACACGACGGTCGCCTTGGCCCTGCTAGCCGGTATTGGCGCAAGCTTTCTCATCCCATTGTTCGCTTTTGCAGTCCTCAAGGGATTTGCAAAACTCGATACGCTCAATTCCGGCGCAGTGGCGGCCCATTACGGGTCGGTCAGCGTGGTGACATTCGTGACCGCCGTCGAAGTCTACGAACTACGCGGCATCCCGCCGGGCGGTTTCATGGTCGCGGTAATGGCCGCAATGGAGACTCCCGCGATCCTCACCGGCCTGTTGCTCGCTCGCAAGGCGATCGACAAGAAGGATGCGAAGAACGATCAGGGCACAGGCGAACTGCTGCATGAGGTGTTTTTCAATGCATCGGTGGTGCTCCTTCTTGGAGCATTCGCTATCGGCATGATTTCCGGCGCCAGCGGATTTGCAGATGTCGAGCCGTTCTTCCAGGCAGGTTTCAAGGGTGTCCTGTGCCTGTTCCTCCTCGACATGGGTCTGATCGCGGCGCGGCGTCTGATGGATGCGCGGGCGATGACAGTCCGCCTCGCTCTCGTGGCGATAATCCTGCCCCTCGTGAATGGAGCGCTCGGAACGATCCTGGGTAGTGCAATCGGCCTCGACGTCGGCTCTGCAGCCGCACTTGGCGTCCTGTGCGCCAGTGCCAGCTACATCGCCGTGCCAGCAGCCATGCGCCTCGCCCTGCCCCAGGCCGATGCAGGCATCTACCTCACCATGTCGTTGAGTGTGACCTTCCCGTTCAACATCCTAATCAATATCGGCTTGATTGGCGCTCTGGCGAGCCGTCTGGCTGTCGCCTGAGGGAATTGATATGATCGAAACCGTCATCAGGAAACGCATCGAGATTTTGACCGACACGGCGCTCCAGCGCCGCGTTACCGACGCCATCGACCGTGCCGGCATTACCGGGTGGACGGTGACGCCTGTTCAGTCCGGCAAGGGCCGCGAAGGCCGCTGGCGCGAGGAACGCGTGATGGGCACGGACAAGGTGCTGATCCTGACGATTGCTCCCCAGGACAAGGCGATGGCCCTGGCAGAGGACATCGCGCCGATCCTGACCAGTCATGGGCTGTTACTGTCGATGTGGGACGTAGAGGTAATCCGCGGGGAGCGTTTCTGATGCCCGAGTTTACCGAACTACTGCGCGGTTATCATCGCTTCCGCGCCGACGGTTATCCCGAGCAGAGGGAACGGTATGACAAGCTCGTGGCCGAGGGGCAGAGCCCGAAGCTCATGATTATTGGCTGTTCCGACAGCCGTGTGGACCCTGCACAGATATTCGATGTCGATCCGGGCGAGATTTTCGTCGTGCGCAATGTTGCGGCGCTCGTTCCGCCCTACGAAGAATCTGCCGGCCAGCACGGGGTTTCGGCCGCTCTGGAATTTGCGGTCAATTTTCTCAAGGTTCGCCAGATTGTGGTAATGGGCCACGGTATGTGCGGTGGCTGCCAGGCTGCGCTGTCCCGCGACCTTTATGGGAATGCTCCGGGCGAAGGCGGGTTCATCGCGAACTGGGTTGGCCTGCTAGATGATGCGCGGGATGAGGTTGTGGCCAAGCACGGCACTGAAGGAGGGGAAGCCGAACGCGCAATGGAACTTGCGGCGGTTGGCGTCAGTCTCGCAAATTTGCGGACCTTCGCCTGCGTTCGCAAGCGCGAGGCCGATGGTTCGCTCAAGCTTCGTGGCGCTTTCTTCTCAATCGCGGAAGGCGTTCTCTATGTACGCGACGAGGAAACGGGTCAGTTCCAGCCCGCGAAGTGACTTGCGCGCGGGGCTCTGCACCGCCAAGGATCATCCATGCCTGAAAAACCCCTACAAAACATCGCCCTGCTGATCGATGCGGACAACACGTCACCCAAGGGGATCGATCCGGTGCTGACCGTGATGGCCGAACTGGGGCAAGTGAACATCAAGCGCGCCTACGGTAACTTTACCAAGCCGAATCTCTCGAATTGGGGGCCGCTGAGCCACAAGTACGGTATCCTTCCTTACCAGCAGTTCGATATGACAGCTGGTAAGAACGCCACGGATATGGCGATGACTATCGACGCGATCGACCTGCTTTACCAGGGCAAGGTCGATGGGTTCGGGATCATGAGTTCCGATAGCGATTTCACGCCGCTGGCAACTCGCCTCAGGCAGGATGGCTTGCTCGTCTATGGATTTGGCAGCAAGAACAAGACGCCCGATGCCTTCAAGAGCGCGTGCACGCGCTTCATCGACATCGACGCCCTGATAAAGGGCGCGTCTGACGAGCCTGATATGCCCAAACAGAACGGCAAGAAGAGCAAGGGCGGCATCGACGAGGAACTGGTCGAACTGCTCGGTACGGCATGGAAAGCGGCCCGGCGTGACGACGAAGGCTTCGCCCAGATGGGGGAAGTCGGCCAGATCGCAGGCAACCGGTCCAGCTTCGATGTACGCAATTACGGATTCAAGCGACTGTCGGACCTGTTCGAAGCAATCGAGCAGTTCAAGGTCGAACGCCGGGACAATACCGTCTGGGTCAAACGCCTGCGTTAGACAGGAAAACGGCGCGAACCCCGGTAGGGATCCGCGCCGCTCCTCAATCAGAAGATCGCAGGATTACATGCCGCCCTGCTGTTCGGCATAGATCGCCCACAGCTGAGCGATGGCTGCACGCTGGCCTTGGACAG
The DNA here is from genome assembly GCF_002795865.1 of Qipengyuania seohaensis. Taxonomy (NCBI): domain Bacteria; kingdom Pseudomonadati; phylum Pseudomonadota; class Alphaproteobacteria; order Sphingomonadales; family Erythrobacteraceae; genus Qipengyuania; species Qipengyuania seohaensis. The sequence continues at coordinate 2,916,780 of NZ_CP024920.1, read as the reverse complement.
CCTTGAAGCTGGCAAGTGCTTCGGCGCTCTTGCCCTGTTCCAGCTGCGCAATACCCAGGCGGGTGTTCGCGAGGTTGGAATCAACTCCCGCCAGGCCCAGTGCCTTGGTGTACAGCGCTTCTGCGGCCGCATAGTCGCCATAGCTAAGCGCAAGGTCTGCACCCGTCATGACCGTGCGAAGGTCCGAAGCGCCACGCGCACCTGTCAGGAGGCCCGTGAGGTCGGCGCGATCGGTCGCAGCGCGGTCGGTGGCCATGCCGAAGATTTCCGAAACATAGCTGTCCGTGCGCTTCAGGGTGCCCTTGGTGTAGCCTTCGTTGATGACGGCGGCGACTTCCCCGGGGAGTCGGCGATAGTCGGCGCTGTCGATGTAGTCGGCGTACATGCGTTCGTCACGCAGGGCATCGGCATCACGTGCCAGGCGCATGAGATCCAGGATTTCCGGGTTCTGCCAGCCACCGCCATAAGCGGTGATCGCAACGACCTCGCCCCAGTTCTGCTGGTTCGGGAAATGCTTGATGAAAAGCTGAGCGAACTGGTTCAGCTCGGCCTTCATTTGGTTGTTGTACGCCATCTGCAGGCCGCGGCGGACCCACTGCTCGTTGACCTCTTCGCCGGCCGCTTCTCGAGCGGCGATCGACGTGGCGAGGTAGTCCAGGCCTGCCTTGTAGTTCTCTTCCGTGAAGTAGGATTCGGCGATCAGACCCTCGGGCTGGCTCTGCGTAGCGCCAAGCTCGACAGCCTTCATCAGATAGGTCCGCGCCTTTGCGAATTCGTCCGCGTTGTAGGCGAGCTGGCCGGCAAGAAGATTGTACTGGCCGAGCGATTCCGGTGCAACCTTGCCGCTGGCAAGCATCAGTTCCACGCCTTCCTGCTGGAGGGCGCGATTTTCGAGGTTGGTACCGATGCTGTAGATCAGGTTGCCGGCAACCATGCGATCATCGTCGGTTTCCACCGCAGCGACGATTGCAGGGCGCTGGGTCGCGATGGCATTCCAGTCCGGTGCGCCACCATTCACCTGCTCCGAGAGAGGCTGGTAAACTGCGACAAATCCGTCGGAATACTTCTTCGCGTCGGCCTTATCGTCCTTCTTTTTCTTTTTCTGCGCGAAAGCCGGCTGCTCCAGCGCGACGGTCGCAGCTGTCCCGGTCGCGCCGAGGATCATGGCAAGGGCGAGCGCCGAAGACGTGCTCGAAGCCTTGGAAAGACGGGTGAAAATCATCATGTAACTCCCAAGAGTGGATAGGGGGAATGAGCGCGGAGGCGCCGAATTCACTCAACGGTGCGGCAATTGGCCGTTATACGCTCTCATTGCAAATCTTGTAGGGTTTTCGCGCTGAACGGACATTGAATGACGCCCCGACCCAGCATTCAGCAACACCGTGCGACCAGCAGCAAGACATATGTGGAAAAAGCGCCGGAATCAGCCCACTCCCTCCCCTTAAAATTGGCATGAGTCCGCCGCTTCCCCTAGAGTGACAGCTCGAACTGATCCCTCTATCGCAGATCATGGAAACACAGCGTTTTGTCTGACGAAACCGAATTGATGGAAAGCCCGGCACCGGGCCCCGAATACGCCCGCATCGACATCGTCGATGAGATGAAGACCAGCTATCTCGATTACGCGATGAGCGTGATCGTCAGCCGCGCCCTGCCCGACGTTCGGGACGGGCTGAAACCGGTTCATCGCCGTATCCTCTTCGCCAGCCAGGAAGGCGGCTTCGTCGCCGGCAGGCCTTACCGCAAGAGCGCGAAGATTGTCGGTGACGTGATGGGTAACTATCACCCTCACGGCGACGCCGCGATTTACGATGCACTGGCCCGCATGACGCAGGACTGGTCGCTGAGGGTGCCGCTGGTCGATGGCCAGGGTAACTTCGGCTCGATGGATCCGGATCCGCCGGCTTCCATGCGTTACACCGAGGCGAGGCTGGCGCGCGTCGCCAATTCCCTCCTGGACGATCTCGACAAGGACACGGTCGACTTCACCGACAACTACGACGGTTCGCGGCGCGAACCGACCGTCCTCCCCGCCCGCTTCCCGAACCTGCTGGTCAATGGTGCCGGCGGTATCGCGGTCGGTATGGCGACGAACATTCCGCCGCATAATCTGGGTGAGGTGATCGACGGCTGCCTTGCCTATATGGACAACCCCGCCATCACGAGCGAAGAGCTGTTCGAGATCATTCCCGGTCCGGACTTCCCGACCGCTCCGCTGATCCTCGGCAAAAGCGGTGCACGCGCCGCGTATACTACCGGTCGCGGCTCGATCCTGATGCGTGCCCGCCACGAGGTCGAAACGAAGGCCAAGGACCGCCAGTCGATCGTCCTCACTGCGATCCCCTACCAGGTCGGCAAGAACTCGCTGGTCGAGAAGATCGCGGAAGCCGCGAAGGACAAGCGGATCGAGGGCATTTCGGACATCCGCGACGAATCGAACCGCGAAGGTGTTCGCGTGGTTGTCGATCTCAAGCGCGATGCCTCTCCCGAGGTCGTGCTCAACCAGATCTGGCGATACACACCCGCGCAGGCCAGCTTCCCGGCTAATATGCTCGCCATTCGTGGTGGGCGGCCGGAGGTCCTCACGCTGCGCGAGTTCATCCAGGCATTCATCACGTTCCGTGAAGAAGTCATCACACGGCGCACGAAGTTCGAACTGAACAAAGCGCGCGAACGGGCGCACATTTTGCTCGGCCTCGTGGTTGCGGTTTCCAATCTCGACGAGATCGTCGCGATGATCCGCGGCTCGTCCAATCCCGCAGAAGCACGCGGAAAACTGCTCTCCAAGGAATGGCCGATCGGTGACATCGGGCAATATATCGCCCTGATCGAAGCGATCGAACCGTCCGATGAGCAGGACGGCGGTACCTATCGCCTTTCCGAACGCCAGGTGAAGGCGATCCTCGACCTCAGGCTGCATCGCCTGACCGCGCTTGGACGCGACGAGATCGGTGACGAGCTCAAGGAGCTCTCGATTGCTATCGAAGAGTATCTCTCCATCCTCGCTGACCGGGTGAAGCTTTATGGCGTCATGCGCGAAGAGCTTTCCGAGATCCGCGCCACTTATGCCACGCCGCGCATCAGCGAGATCGCGCCCGCCTGGGACGGGATCGAGGATGAAGACCTCATCGAACGCGAAGAGATGGTCGTCACGGTTACCCATGGCGGCTACATCAAGCGCACGCCGCTCGAAGCCTTCCGCGCCCAGGCACGCGGCGGCAAGGGGCGCTCGGGAATGGCAACGAAGGACGAAGACGCCGTCGTCGAAATGTTCGTCACTTCGACGCACAACCCCGTGCTTTTCTTCACGAATACCGGACGCGTTTATCGCATGAAGGTCTGGAAGTTGCCTGAAGGCAGCCCCCAGACCAAGGGCCGCCCGATGGTGAACCTTTTGCCGCTTGGCGATGAAGAGCGGGTCACCAACGTCCTCGCCCTGCCCGAGAACGAGGCCGAGTGGTCCAAGCTCAACATCGTGTTTGCTACCGAGCAAGGCATGGTCCGTCGCAACTCGATGGACGCCTTCACCAACGTGCCCAGCAACGGCAAATACGCCATGGGCTTCGTCGAGGGGAGCGGCGATCGCCTGATCGGCGTCGAGCTGCTGAGCGAGAACCAGGAAGTATTCCTCGCTTCGGATTCCGGCAAGGCGATCCGTTTCGCCGCCACTGACGCGCGTGAAACGAAGAGCCGGACCGGTATCGGTGTGCGCGGCATGACGTTGAAGAACGATGCCAAGGTCGTTTCCATGGCCGTGCTCGACCCGCTTTCGGCAGACATGGAAACTCGTGAAGCGTATCTTCGCGCAGCGCATTGGAAGAACAATGACGCGGTGCACACGCTGGACGCCGATACGGTCGCGTCGATGCAGGATGGCGAGGAATTCATCCTCACGCTTACGGCTAATGGCTACGGCAAGATCTCGTCGGCTTACGAATATCGCACCATCGGGCGCGGTGGTCAGGGCCTGACGAATATCGGCACGCCTGACAGTAATCCCGAACGCAACGGCCCGGTCGTCGGCAGTTTCCCGGTCAGGCACGGCGCTCAGCTGATGCTGGTCACCGACCAGGCCAAGTTGATCCGCCTCCCGATCGATTTCCGCCACGAGATCGAGAATGGTTTCGAGGACCACAAGGGCTTCTCCATCTCCGGTCGCGGGTCTTCTGGTGTACGGATCTTCGACGTCGCAAAGGGAGAAAAGATCGTCGGTGCGGCGTTGATCGATGAGACGGAAGAGCCGGAAAACGATGCGGAACAGGCCATCGCGGACGAAATCGCGGATAATGCCGCGAAGACGACAGAGCCCTATACCACCGCGCATTCCGACAAGAACATCGAAGGGGAACCCGGCGGGTGACGATTGCGGCGGTAAGAAGCGACGGGCCATTCGGCGCCAGGGTAACCGGCGTCGACTTGTCCCGCGACCTTTCTGCAGCAGACATCCAACGGATCCGCGAGCTTTGGCTCGAACACAAGGTCCTCGCTTTTCCCGGCCAAGATATGGGTGATGACGACCTCGAACGGTTTACCATCGCCATGGGCGGGTTCGGGGAAGATCCCTTTTTCGACCCCATTGAGGGCCGTCAGAACATTGCCGCAATCCTGCGCGAGGCGGACGAAACCAGTCCGTTATTCGCGGAAAACTGGCATAGCGACTGGAGTTTCCTCGAATGTCCGCCGGCCGGGACGTGTCTCCTTGCCGTCGATATACCATCGACCGGCGGAGACACGCTCTTCGCCGACCAGCAGGCTGCCTTCGATGCGCTTCCCGATGACCGGAAGGAGTTCCTGAGAGGCCTAACGGCCATCCACAGCGCCCAACTCGCCTATGCTCCCGACGGGACATACGGCGAGAGTGATCAGGGCCGATCGATGGCAATCCGACCCGATGAAAGCGCGCGGGAAACCAGGACACATCCATTGGTGCAGAAACACCCCGAAACCGGTCAGGAGTGTCTCTACTCAACACTGGGATACATTATCGGCATCGAGGGAATGGAGCAGGCAGAAGCGATTGCCCTCTTATCCGAGCTTGCCAAGTGGCAATCGCGCGACGATTTCGTCTATCGACACCAGTGGGAACCCGACATGCTCGTCATGTGGGACAATCGCGCAGTGCTGCACAAGGCAACCGGCGGATACGAGGGACAGCGGCGCGAACTGCACCGCACGACCATCGCGGCATGGCAAGTTTAGGCTTTTCCGGCCCTTAGCTCCGGATGTCGGAGAGTCTGCACCACGCCGGTCGCGATCAGGAATTGCCCACCGTAATAGAGCGGCCAGATAAGCCATTCCGCGACCTCATACGGTACCCTGCCCGCTTCCCTACCGAAGATCAGCAAATCTGAAACGACGAACAGCACTGCGCCTGCACCAACTCGGTAACGCGGAAAGTTGCTGGTCCAGGCTGCCGCCGCCATTGCGCCGACGAGGAAGCTGTATCCAGCAGCAAGCTGCCAGTTCGGGAGTGGATAGGTCAGCGACGCGGCCAGAATGGGCGTAAACACCAGCAAGGCTAGTGCCGCACCTTTCTGACTCCCGGTCGTGACCCCTCGTCGATGGCGCAGATACAGCCAGACAGCGATGAGGTGTCCGACCGCGAAAAGTCCACCTCCGATAAGGAAGCTGACTTCCAGCAAGGCATCGCCCATCGCTCCGAACGCCATGACGGCTGCAATCAGCCAAGCATCGAAGCCCTTCCCGCGATGCGCGGCATAGAGGGCGAGGAAGCCCACACCTGCGGCCTTCCATCCCATCAACCAGATCCCGCCGATCGGATCGTCCGCGACGAAATAGTAGCTCACGGCAGCGATGAGGCTGGCGAGCAGGTAGGGACGATGTTCGGATAATGCGCGTTTCGGCATGGATTCCCCTCTTTGCCGGTCGGTAATCCTTGATAGAGGGCATGTGCAAGCACTAGGTGCGCATCGCAATGACACACGACATCCAAATTATCGGCGGCGGGCTCGCGGGCAGCGAGGCAGCCTGGCAGTTGGCGAAGTCCGGTTTCAAGGTGCGCCTGTCCGAAATGCGCGGCAGCGGCGAGACCACGGCAGCCCACCAGACCGACGGGCTGGCCGAACTGGTCTGTTCCAACAGCTTCCGCTCTGACGATAGCGACAAGAACGCAGTCGGTTTGCTGCATGATGAAATGCGCAGGCTCGACAGCATCGTCATGCGCGCCGGCGAAGTTGCGCGGGTTCCTGCCGGCAGCGCCATGGCGGTCGATCGCGACGTGTTCTCGGCAGAGGTCCAGCGGACGCTGGAAGAACACCCCAATGTGACCGTGGTTCGCGAACGGGTCGATACCCTGCCCGCGTCTGGTCCTACCATCGTGGCAACCGGTCCCCTGACCGCACAGTCCTTGGCGGAAAGCATCGTCGGAGCGACCGGCCAGGACCGGCTCGCCTTCTTCGACGCAATCGCGCCCATCGTCCACCGCGACAGCATCGATATGTCCAAATGCTGGATCCAGAGCCGCTGGAACAAGCGCACCGAAGCCTCCAACGAAGACGGCGATTACATCAATTGCCCGATGACGAAGGAGCAGTACCTGGCTTTTCACCAGGGGTTGATGGACGGCGAGAAGACAGAGTTCCGCGAGTGGGAAGCCGATACGCCCTATTTCGACGGCTGCATGCCGATCGAAGTCATGGCTGCGCGTGGTGTGGAAACGCTGCGCTATGGTCCGATGAAGGGGGTCGGTCTCGATAACCCTTACGACACAACCGAAGAACACCCACAAGGGCGCTGGCCCTACGCGGTCGTCCAGCTACGTCAGGACAACAAGCTCGGCACGCTGTGGAACATGGTGGGCTTCCAGACGAAGCTGAAGTACGGCGCGCAGGTCGAGCTGTTCCGCACTATCCCTGGCCTGGAGAATGCCGAGTTTGCCCGACTTGGCGGCCTGCATCGCAACACCTTCATCAATTCGCCGCTGGTTCTTGATCGACAGCTTCGCCTCCGCGGCGCCGAGCACATTCGGTTCGCCGGGCAGATCACGGGTTGCGAAGGGTATGTCGAAAGCTCTGCCGTCGGCTTGATGGCGGGCATGATGGCTGCTGCGGACATGTCCGGGGCACAGTGGACCGCGCCCCCGCGCACCACCGCATTCGGCGCCTTGCTGAGCCACATCACCGGTGATGCAGAAGCTGACACCTTCCAGCCAATGAATGTGAATTTCGGTCTCTTCCCGCCGTTGCACGATGTGAAAAAGAAGCAGCGCAAGGAAGCCTATACCTCGCGTGCGAAGACCGAGATGGGCGAATGGATTGCAAACCTGGACGCAGTGCCCGCCTGATCAGCAAGCGCACCGGGCTTTGCGTTTGGTCGGCTTTGGACGGGTCGTCGCGAATTCGCCCGGCGTAAGCTCGTTATCGCCATTGGCGTCTGCGCCTTCGAACTTGTCGACTGTGGTAACGGCCCATTCCTCGAAGGTCAGCAGGTTATTGCCGTCCTTGTCGAGCTTCCTGAAGGCGGCACTTCGGGTAGAGAGCATTTCGGTACGCGAGATGCGCCAGTCGCGATCTCGATCGTAGCGGAAGAAGCGTTGTTGCTCCTTGGTAAGCTCGCTGGCTTCGGGCGGCGTTGGCCCAACCATATCGGAGGCATCTGAGGTGGGCAGCCCTTCGGGTGCAGCGTCTTCGATCAACAGCGAGGAAAGGTCTGGCGGAGGCGCGGCTTCCTCCACCTCAGCCCTGCCCTGGTACCAGAACAGGCCAAGGCCCATCGCAGCGAGCGTTATTAGAGCCCCGGTAATTGCGTGCTTCATTACTGCGCCCCCAGAATCCAGTTAAGTCACTGTCTAGCGGCCAGAAATCCCTATGCGCAAGGCCAGTAGTGCCGCACCGCGCCCTTCGAGCAGAGGGGCGCCTCCCAGCTCGATCGAACGTCCGGCCAGACCGGACAGGATGGCGAGGGGGCGCAGCCGTCGATGCATTGCCGCAGTGCGTTCGAGTTTTTCGGCATGTTCGAGCACGACGCGCCGTTCGCCGTGGTCGGACAGATGTGCAGCCAGGTCTGCCGAAGCCCAGCGATACCCGGCGTGCAGGGCCTTCTGCTGCTGGATTTCGCCCAGTTCGAGAGCGCGCGCGGCGTTCCCCCACGCACTGGCACGTCCCTCGCAGAACTGGCGCAAGGTCTCGTCATCGAGCACTTCTGCCACGAGCAAGGCTTCCCATCCATCGACGAGTGCCGAGAGATCATGCGCTCTCTCACCCCAGCCACCGCTGATCCGCTTGACCAGCGGCTCTCCCGACGGTCTTTCGCGTGCTGGTTTGACAAGGAGGTCACGCCACCACGCAAGGCGCATCTGGCCGATCATGGTTTCGCTGCTGCTGGCGACGACCCCTGCGAGCCGGCGGTCCAGCTCGAACATCGTTCGCAGGACATGTCGGTCCCGACCGCCTGCATAGGCAAGCGCAAGCTCGACTTCTTCGGCGAGGTCATGCTCGTTGTGTTGAGATCGGTCGACCATCGCATCGCCATGACGAAGATGGAGGCCGGGCGCAAGGCACCCGAAACCCGAGGGCTTCGAACGAACTCAGAGCTGCGGGTAGGACCGTTTCGTCAGGCGTACCGGGATCGTACCGAGGTCGACGAAGACGAGGTTCACGTAGATACCGCCGGTCGCTTCGAGGTCGACATAGTCCCTGCCCGACACATCCGTGCCATGCGTTATCGCGAGTTGGGCATTCCCGAATTGCTGGGCGCTTAGCAGGTGGTCGGTGAACTCGGTCTGCAAGTCGGCATCTGACGGCACCGGCCAGACCGAAACCGCCCTCGATGCCTCGTCGAGCGCAGATGACAGCGAGTTCTGGAAGAACAGGTAAATGCTCATATTGAGCGTGCCGAGAAGCATCGTCACGGTCAGCGGAAGCACCAGCGCGAATTCCACGGCCGCCGTGCCGCGATTGTCGAGGAGGAAGGTCTTGATCCTTTTCAGCATCATTTCGTCCTTATCGTAACCGAGCCGACGTGGTTCTGCTTGGTGGCGTAATCCGCGATACCCTTGATGTTGAGCATCGGCTCCCAGTCTTCGTTGACCGTGATGGTCATATAGGCCGTCTCGACCGCAGTCGGGTTGATACAGAATGGCGCGCCAACCACCTGCTTGACCCCGTCGCATTCGATCTGGGTCTTCACCTTGATGTTCCCAACGGGGAGGCCGGACGCATTCGCGATCGCCGCTGCCACAACGGGATCGGGCGGCACGGTTTCAAGCGTACCCATCACGTATTCGGCCCCCAGTTGGGCGGTCTGCTGCATTTCGACCTTGTGGCGATAACCCATGGCGAAATCGATGCCGCCAAGCGCCATTGCCAGCACAAGCGGCATGACGAGCGCGACTTCGATGGTCGCGTTTCCGCGGGTACTGCGGGCAAGCTTGGAAATAGTGGCGATCATTGGCGCAACCTCAGAAATTCGCTGCCATTGAAGGAGGCGACGCCCCGGCCTGCAGGACAGTTGTTGGTGACGCTGGTGTTACCGGTGAAGGTGATGAACCTGGACACGATCTGAAGGCAGTCGGTCGTCATGCTGCTGTTACCGCTGAACTCGACCATGTTGGTGGGTGCATAGATGCCGCCGTCGAAAACCGACTTGCTGTCACCGGTCAGGAAGAGACGGTTCTTGTTGGAGGCAACCAGTCGGCTGTCCTGGACAATGATCAGACCCTCGTAAGGTCCGCTGTCTGGGGCGGTCAGCTGGATCGACGAAGTACCTGCGATGGAGATGTCTCCGATCGCACTCGCGTTGAACGGATTGTCGGTGTTCGTAAATACGAGCGTGACATTCGTGCCTCGTAGGGTCGCGTTGCCGCCGACGCTAAGCCCCCTTGAACCGATGAAATAAGTCCCCGGGTCGAGCGTGACAGTAGCATTGTTCTGAATCTGGATGCCTTGATAGCAACCGAACGTGCCGAAATTCAGGCCGAGCGTGTTGCCGGGTCCCCTAAATGGCATCGGCCAATCGTTACACGTCACATTCGGCTGCGTATCGACGCCATCGAACGGGTCGGCAGCGGGCGGCGCATTATTGTTGATGGCCGTATCGCTCGTGACACCGCCCGAGTTGGTGACCGTTCCTACAGCGGACAATGCGCCGGCCTTGATCGTGTTCGTACCCGATGCGGTTGCATCGAAGTTCGAGTTGGAGGCCATCCCGCAGTTCATGCTGACCGTTGCCGATCCCGAGATCGTCAGGCCAGTCGAATTCTGGTCGAGCGCGATCATGCAGTTCGGGACTTCAGAGCTAGATTGTGCCACGGCTTCGACGCTGATTGTCGGAGCGTTCGCCAGGAACAGGCTGGAGAACGGCAGTTCGCGCGACGTGCTGAGCACGACGCGGACCATGCTGTTGTCGCCCGCGAAATCACCAGTCGTGGGCGGGGTCTCGATCGCCTCGATGGTGTAGATGTGCTGGTAGTTCTCGCCCAGGACCTTGGTGACCACGGTATTGACGTCTTCGCCATTTCTCATGGCGAGCGCACCCGCCATTGCGCCAGCATCGGCGGCGCTGTGAAGGTCGCGGCGCCAGCTGATCCACTGGGCAGCGTCGACAGCAAGGCCCATGGTGCCGACCATGGGAACAAGGGAGGCGGCCACGAGAACGAGCACGTTGCCACGTGTGTCGTCGCGAACCTGCTTTATAAACTGCACCGCTTTGCGAAGCATTGCGTACCCCATATCCAACTGTTCGAGGGTCCCTCATAAGGTCCACCGATGTCGGCGAGGTAAAGCAACAGCCCTAAAGACAAGTTAAAATGACAGGTCGTAGCACTCCGCAATACGGAGAACGCACCGAGTCCCGTGAGTTGGTCAGAGGTTAACGGAGCGCTTTGGCTGACGGCAAAAGCGAATCAGTCCGCGTTTCTTCGCGCGGACACCTCAGTCCCGGTAACAGACCTTCTTGGCTGCTTCGACGATCCGCGCGCTGTCGATCAGCGCCATCTTTTCGAGGTTCGCGGCGTAAGGAAGCGGCACGTCTTCATTGCACACGCGAGTGACAGGTGCGTCGAGATGGTCGAAGCCTTCCTCCATGCAGATCGCCGTAATCTCCGATGCGATCGAGCAAGTCGGCCAGCCTTCCTCTGCGATGACGACGCGATTCGTCTTGGCCAGGCTTGTCAGGACCGCTTCCTTATCGAGCGGACGCAGCGTGCGAAGGTCGATGACTTCGGCGTCGATCCCCTCGCCAGCGAGCTCTTCGGCTGCTTCCAGCGCGAGGCCTACGGCGATCGAATAGGACACGATTGTCACATCGCTGCCTTCGCGCATGATCCGTGCCTTGCCGATCGGCAGCACATGATCGTCGAGCTCGGGCAGTTCGAAGGTGCGGCCGTAGACCAGTTCGTTTTCAAGGAACACGACCGGGTCCTCGCACCGGATGGCGGCCTTGAGCAGTCCCTTCGCATCCGAGCTGTCGAAGGGCGCAATCACGATCAGACCGGGCACGCTGGCGTACCATGGGCCATAGTTCTGGCTGTGCTGCGCGCCGACGCGGCTTGCCGCGCCGTTGGGGCCGCGGAACACTACCGGACAACGCATCTGTCCCCCCGACATATAGTTGGTCTTGGCTGCCGAGTTGATGATGTGGTCGATGGCCTGCATCGCGAAGTTGAAGGTCATGAATTCGACCACCGGACGCAGACCGCCCATTGCGGCGCCTGCGCCGATCCCCGCAAAGCCGTATTCTGTGATCGGGGTGTCGATAACACGCTTGGGACCGAATTCATCGAGCAGCCCCTGGGTCACCTTGTAGGCACCCTGATACTGGGCGACTTCCTCGCCCATGACGAACACACGTTCGTCGCGGCGCATTTCCTCGGCCATGGCATCGCGTAAAGCTTCACGCACAGTGACTTTCGCCATGTTGGTGCCATGCGGGACTTCGGGGTCCTTCACGTCCGCCTTGCGCGAAGGCTTAGTGATTTCGGCTTCCGATGCGTCCTGGCCAACGTCCTTGCCTTCGCCCGGAACGTCATCGACCTCTGCCTGTGCGGGTGCAGCAAGATCGGAGGCTTCTTCGCCCTCGCCGGCCAGCATCGCGATCACGGTGCCGACCTTCACGCCTTCGGTGCCTTCTTCGACAAGGATCTTGCCCAGCGTGCCTTCATCGACCGCTTCGAATTCCATCGTGGCCTTGTCGGTTTCGATCTCGGCAATGATGTCGCCGATCTCGATCGCATCGCCTTCCGACTTGAGCCATTTAGCGAGCGTGCCTTCTTCCATGGTGGGAGACAGCGCGGGCATCTTCAGTTCGATAGCCATGGCTCAATACTCCTCCACCAGGACATCGGTGTAGAGTTCGGAAGCCTCCGGTTCTGGCGAATTCTCGGCGAAATCGGCAGCCTCGCTGACGACCTTGCGAATGTCCTTGTCGATGGCTTTCAAGTCTTCCTCTTTCGCGCCGTTTTCCAGCAGGACCTTTTTCAGGCCCTCGATCGGGTCCTTGTGGTCTTTCATGTCCTGCACTTCCTCGCGGGTGCGGTACTTGGCCGGGTCGGACATGGAGTGGCCGCGATAGCGATAGGTTTCGCATTCCATCAGGACCGGGCCCTTGCCGTCGCGCACGTGCTTGAACGCGATCTCGGCAGCCTGGCGGACCTCGAGGACATCCATGCCGTTGACCTTCATCCCCGGGATGCGGAATGCAGTGCCGCGGCGGTAGAACTCGGTTTCGGCGGAGCTTCGGCTGACCGCGGTCCCCATAGCGTACTGGTTGTTCTCGATGACGAAGACGATCGGCAGGTTCCACAGCGCCGCCATGTTGAAGGTCTCATAGACCTGGCCCTGGTTCGCAGCGCCATCACCGAAATAGGCAAGGCACAGGCCGCCGTCTTCGTTGTACTGGTGCGCAAGCGCCAGGCCTCCGCCAAGCGCGACCTGCGCGCCGACGATGCCGTGACCGCCGTAGAACTTATGCTCGGTCGAGAACATGTGCATCGACCCGCCCTTGCCCTTGGAGATGCCGGCTTCGCGGCCGGTTAATTCGGCCATGATGACCTTGGGATCGATACCGTAAGCGAGCATGTGACCGTGATCGCGGTAGCCGGTGATCACGCTGTCCTTGTCCCCGTCGAGCGCGGACTGCAGGCCGATGGCAACTGCTTCCTGGCCGATGTAGAGGTGGCAGAAACCGCCGATGAGCCCTAGGCCGTAGAGCTGACCCGCACGTTCTTCGAAACGCCGGATAAGCAGCATCTGTTCGTAGAAGTGCATCATCTGATCGGTGCTGGCATCGAAGCGCTGCTTCTTCTCCAGTTCTTCCTGCAGGGAATGCAGGACGAAATCCGTATCTTCAGCGGGACTCTTCTGGGCCTTTTCGGCTGCTTTGCTCTTCGGGGCCTTTGCCAAACTACAGCATCCTTTATCTTCCGGGGAGGAATATGGCTCAGCCTATAGGCATAGCGGCGCACACCGCGCAACGCCCAAGCTGCGCGCATACGAAAACCTTACGGAAATGAAGGCTTGGCGCCCGGCTCAGTCGTCGAGCTTGATGACGACTTCGTCCGGGTGGACGACGTTCAGCTGGCTGCGGAGCAATTCGCCTACCATATCGGGATCGGCATGATCCGGATGTAACAAGGCAACCTTGTTCTGCAACGCGGACCGTTCCTTCTGGAGAGCGGCCAGCTGCGCTTCGCGCTGGTCGAGAAGGCGGAGATTTTCGCTCCACGCCAAGAGACCGGACGGTCCGGCGACGGCAATTCCGCCCATCACGAGCAACGCTGCGAGCGCCGCAGTATACGACGCCTTCTGCCTTTGCCTTGTATTGAGTCTGACCTTGCCTCTCATCAAAGCCACAGAATCACAGTTAACCTTTACGCGCAAGGGCTATTTGCAGTCCCGTCAGTAGGAACGTGGCAGGCCAAGGACGTGCTCTGCCAGATAGCTGAGAATCAGGTTCGTGCTGATGGGGGCGACAGTGTACAGACGGGCCTCGCGGAACTTGCGTTCTACGTCGTATTCCTCGGCAAAACCGAAACCGCCCAGCGTCTGGACACACATGTCGGCTGCCGCCCAACTCGCTTCGCTAGCGAGCATCTTGGCCATGTTGGCTTCGGCCCCTGCATTACCGCCTTCGTCATAGACTTCGGCCGCATGGTGAACCATCAGTTCGGCCGCGCGCATCTGGGCATAGCAGCGCGCGATGGGAAACTGCACTCCCTGGTTCTGGCCAATGGGCCTCGAGAAGACCAGGCGATCCTTGGCATAGTCGCTAGCCTTCTCGATGAACCATTTCGCGTCGCCGATGCACTCCGCAGCAATCAGGATACGTTCGGCGTTCATGCCCGAGAGGATGTAGCGGAACCCCTTCCCCTCCTCGCCGATCAGCGCCGACGCAGGGATCCTCATGTCGTCGAGGAAAACCTCGGTCGTCGAATGGTTCATCATCGTCCGGATCGGTTTGATGATCATGCCATTCCCCACCACTTCACGCATGTCGACGAGGAAAAGCGAGAGGCCTTCCGTCTTCTTGGCCACCTCGTCACGCGGTGTCGTGCGGGCCAGCAAGACCATCAGGTCGGAATGCTCGGCACGGCTCGTCCAGATCTTCTGGCCGTTGATCACATATTCGTCGCCTTCCCGTTTGGCGAAGGTGCGCAGGGAAAGCGTGTCGGTGCCGCTCGTCGGTTCGGATACGCCGAATGCCTGTAAGCGCAGATCACCGTTGGCGATGCCCGGAAGGTAGCTGCGCTTCTGCTCTTCGCTGCCGTAACGAAGCAGCGTATTCATCACGTACATCTGGGCATGGGCGGCAGCGCCGTTGCAGCCGGATGCCTGGATTTCCTCCATGATGACCGCAGCGGAATCGAGTTTAAGCCCACTCCCCCCATATTCTTCCGGGATGAGCGCCGCCAGAAAACCCGCCCGGGTAATCGCATCGACGAATTCTGCCGGATAGGCTCGCTTGCGGTCTTTTTCCCTCCAGTATTCACCCGGGAAATCGGAGCAGACTGCGCTTACGGCGCGGCGGATTTCATCTAGGTCTTCTTTTGCCATCGATCGACACATGGACTCGTCTCGTCCGGAAGGCAATCCGTCGGAACAGGCCATCTCGCGCTCCGTTGGTTTCTTGACATGCGGAGCGCGTTTCCGTATTTGGTTTCTATTGAAACTAACTCAGATGACAGAGGATTGAGATGCCCGATCTTTTCGAAAACCCCATTGGCCTCGACGGCTTCGAATTCGTCGAATTCTGCGCCCCTGAAAAGGGCGTGATCGAGCCGGTTTTCGAAGCAATGGGCTTCTCCCATGTTGCGAACCACCGTTCCAAGGACGTCCAGCTTTGGCGCCAGGGCCAAATCAACCTGATCCTCAATTACGAGCCGAAGAGCGCCGCGTGGTTCTTCGCCCGCGAACACGGCCCGTCTGCCTGCGGCATGGGCTTTCGCGTCCGCGATGCGAAGAAAGCCTATGATGAACTCATCGAACGTGGTGCCGAACCGGTCGCGAACGAACCGGGCCCGATGGAACTGCGCATCCCCGCAATCCGCGGCATTGGCGGCGCGATCGTCTACCTGATCGACCGCTATTCCAGCGAAGACGGCGAAGGCCTGTCGATCTACGACATCGACTTCGAATATCTGCCCGGTGTCGAAAAGCACCCGGAAGGCGCAGGGTTCGATGTAATCGATCACCTCACGCATAACGTCTACAACGGCCGCATGAAGTACTGGGCGGATTATTACGAAACGCTCTTCAACTTCCGCGAAATCCGCTTCTTCGACATCAAGGGCGAATATACCGGCCTGACGTCCAAGGCGCTGACCGCCCCTGACGGCAAGATCCGCATTCCGCTGAACGAAGAAGGCGAAGGCGGCAAGGGACAGATCGAAGAGTTCCTGCGCGAATTTAACGGCGAAGGTATCCAGCACATCGCCCTCATCTGCGACGATCTCGTCAAGGCTTGGGACAAGCTGAAGGACTTCGGCGTTCCCTTCATGACGGCCCCGCCCGAAACCTATTACGAAATGCTCGAAGAGCGCCTGCCCGGCCACGGTGAAAAGGTCGATGAGCTCAAGATGCGCGGCATCCTGATGGACGGCACCACCGAAGGCGGCACCCCGCGCCTCCTGCTGCAGATCTTCGCAGAAGCGCAGGTCGGTCCGGTGTTCTTCGAATTCATCCAGCGCAAGGGCGATGACGGCTTCGGCGAAGGCAATTTCAAGGCGCTGTTCGAAAGCATGGAGCGCGACCAGATCAAACGCGGCGTGCTCAGCGTGGAGGATGCCCAGACCGTCGAAGCGGAGCCCGCCGAATGAACGACGTAGCAGGTCATCCCGTAAAGCTGGGCGGCGTTCACCACGCCGCCTACCGCTGCAAGGACGCAAAAGAGACTGTCGAGTGGTACGGCAAGGTGCTTGGCATGGATTACACCACTGCCTTCGCCGAGGATCATGTACCCTCGACCGGTGCGTATGATCCGTACATGCATGTGTTCCTCGACGCAGGTAACGGCAACATCCTCGCGTTCTTCGAACTGCCCAATCAGAAGGATATGGGCCGCGACGAAAATACTCCGGCCTGGGTGCAGCACCTTGCATTTAAGGTCGCATCGGAAGACGAATTGCTGGCGGCCAAGGAGCATATCGAAAGCCTCGGCATCGATGTGCTAGGTCCGACCCATCACGGCATCTTTAAATCGATCTATTTCTTCGATCCCAATGGCCACCGTGTAGAGTTGGCTGCCGATATCGGCACTGACGAACAATATGCCGAGCTCAAGCGCGTTGCCCCGATGATGCTTGAGGAATGGAGCGAGACGAAAAAGGCCCCTCGCCACGCCGACTGGCTGCATGAAATCGCGCGCCAAGAACACGGCAACGATTAAGCCTAAAGCGGGCAAACCCTATTAGTTTGCAATTCCGGAACCCTGCCGGAGGCATGACGTTGCCTCCCAAAGGGAGTTCTTCGGGTGAATTACATCGCAACGCTGCGCGACCAGCTGCAGGAAATGGGCACTGGCCTGGTTGAAGCGCTGCCCAGTTTCGCAATCGCGCTCATCATCATGTTCGTTACGTGGATCGTGGCGCGCTTCGCCGTGAAGATCTCGGACGCGATTGTCGGGCGCACGGAAATCCGCGCCAGCCTGAAGAACCTGATCGATACGCTGGTCCGCCTTGGCATCTGGCTCATTGGCCTGTTTATCGCAGCAGTCGTCGTCATCCCCAGCCTCACCCCGGCCAGCCTTTTGGCCGGCCTCGGCATCGGCGCTGTTGCCATCGGCTTCGCCTTCCAGGATATCTTCGAGAATTTCCTCGCCGGCGTGCTGATCATGCTGCGCGAGAAGATGCGTATCGGCGACATTATAGAGTGCGAAGGCATCACCGGTAAGGTGGAGCATATTACCCTTCGCGAGACCCACGTCCGCAAGCTGTCGGGTGAACTCACGGTCGTCCCGAACTCCATCCTGTTCAAGAACCCGGTGGAAATCTTCACAGACGAGGACCAGCGCCGTCACGACGTCGTCATCGGCGTCTCCTACGACACCAACCTTGACCATGCCGCAGACGTGATCCGCCGCGCCGTGGAAGAGGTCGAGGATGTGCTGGCCAGCAAGGGCGTTGACATCTTCGCGCAGGAATTCAATTCCAGTTCGGTCGATTTCCTTGTTCGCTGGTGGGCCGGTTCGACGCCGCGCGCCGGCTGGGAAAGCAAGGACAAGGTGGTCCGCGCCATCAAGGCGGCTCTTGATGATGCCGGGATCGAAATCCCGTTCCCCTATGTCACCCATACCTTCAAGGAGACGGTGCCTGTTAGCCAGCTTGGTGACAGCCGCAAGCCGACGCCCTAAGGGTTGCGAACAGAAACCGATCGGAGGCGCGCGCTATATCCGAATGGTGATGGGAGAGCCCGATGAAGATCCTTCGTACGCCCGCAGAACGTTTTACAGACATCCCCGACTATCCGTTCGCGGAAAACTGGATCGATATCGACCTTGGCGAAGGCTATTCCGCTCGCCAGCATTACGTCGACGAAGGGGATAAATCGGCGCCTCCGGTCCTGCTGCTCCACGGAGAACCGAGCTGGTCCTTCCTCTACCGCAAGATGATCCCCGTCCTGGTCGACGCCGGCTTTCGCGTGCTGGCACCCGATCTCATCGGTTTCGGGAAAAGCGATAAGCCCGACGATCCCGAATTCTTCACCTACCAACGCCATGTCGATTGGTTGAAACAGTGGAGGACGGCAGTCGAGCCGCGCCCTGCCGCTCTATTCGTCCAAGACTGGGGCGGCCTTCTTGGGCTGCGAATGGTGGCAAACGACCCCGCGCTCTTCACCTGCATCGTAGCGAGCAATACCTTCCTACCCGCTGGCGGCACGCCTTCCTCAGCATTCCTCGCCTGGCGCGAATTCGCGCGGTCCTCACCCGACTTCCGGATCGGCGCCCTCCTCGATCGCGCCACTGCTACCGAACGTTCAGAAGCCGAAATCGCCGCCTATGATGCGCCCTTTCCCGATGAACCATCCAAGGCTGCTGCACGCGCATTCCCCGGCCTAGTTCCAGTGGCGGACGGTATGCCCGGGGTGGAAGAAAACAAGCAGGCCTGGCCATCGCTTGCGGCATACGATCGCCCCTTCCTCACCCTGTTTGGCGACGACGACCCCATAACCAAGGGCAGCGAGAAATTCCTCATCGAGCGGATTGCCGGGGCCAAGGGTCTTGAGCACCGCACGCTGCCGAACTGCGGCCACTTCTGCCAGGAAGACCAGCCTGAAGAGCTTGCGGCCGGTGTGATCGCGATGGCCCGCAAAGCAGGCCAACTCGGGTGACGTCGAATGCGCTGATGACGCGCTCGCAAGAATATTTTCTAGCCATCGCTGCTGCGGTGGTCACCGCCAATGCCTACTACATTCACCCGATAATCGGAGAGGTCGCGTCCTATTTCGGGGTCAGCGAGGCAAGGATCGGGCTGGTCCCCGCTCTCAATCAACTGGCCCTGGCCGTCGGCATCCTCCTCCTCCTCCCCCTGGGGGACAGGTATTCGAACAGGCGTCTGACCATAGCCTTCTCCGTGGGCCAGACCCTGGGCCTGGCGGTCATGACGATCGCCGACACATTCAGCCAATTTCTCGCCGGATCGACCGCGCTCGGCTTCTTCACCATCGCGCCCTATCTGCTGCCGGCCTATGCTTCCAAACGTGTCGCCCCGGAACGCCTGGGGCAGGTCACGGCATTACTGACAGCCGGTGTGATCCTCGGGATCCTCATCGCCCGCGTTGGCGCCGGATGGATTGCGGAGCATTATGGCTGGAGGCTCGTCTACTGGATCGCGACGGGTCTTATGGTGAGCGTCACCCTCGCCCTTCCCTACCTGATGGAAGGCGGAGAGCGCGAACGGGGAAAAGCCAGTTACTGGTCCCTCGTCAGCTCGGTTTTCCCGCTCGCCAAACGCCATCGCGACGTCGTTCTGTCCGGCGGCATCCAGGCGCTAAACTTTGCACAATTCATTGCGCTCTGGCTGGCACTCGCGCTCTACCTCACGTCGCCAGAGGTGGGATATGGAACCGACACGGTCGGGTATCTCGCGGCGATCGCCGCCGTTTCGATTTTCTCGACCCCCAGGCTCGGGAGATGGGCCGATGTGGTTGGTGCCCGGAAGGCAAGGCTTGTCTTCGCGCTTATCCAGCTGATCGGGATCGCGTTATTCTATCCCTTGAGCGGATCGCTATGGGGGCTGATCATTCCGCTGGTGCTGGTAAATTTGGTTGGGCCAGGGATCGATGTCACCGGCCGCATGACGTTCCTGTCACTGGCCGCCGACCTGCGAACGCGGCTAACCACCATCTACATCGTCCTGATGTTCGTCGGCGGCGGGATCGGCAGCATTGCCGCCACCGCGATCTACGACATCTTCGGGTGGGGTGGCGTATGCCTCGGGCTGGTCATTTCTTCTGCAGCGCTCACGGCGCTTGCAGCATACTCTTACCGGAAAAATCGGTGAAATGGTGCGCCCGACAGGATTCGAACCTGTGGCCCCCAGATTAGGAATCTGGTGCTCTATCCGACTGAGCTACGGGCGCCCCGGCGCCCCGTATAGCGCCTGAGCTTTTCGTGGCAATCAGTTGAGTTCGTCGGGAGGCGCGATCGGGAAAAGGATCGGCGCCACCGCAATGCCTTCCGAGGCCAGGTCCTCTGCCTCTTCACGCGTTGCTTTGCCGTGGATCGGTGTCTCGTCGATCTCGCCGTAATGCTGTGAGCGCGCTTTCTCGGCGAATTTGTCACCGACCCAAGTGCTCTTTTCAAGCGCCTTGGCCTGCGCCTTCGCCAATGTTTCGAGAGCTTTCTTCACCTCGGCCGGCATCGGCGCGTTGGATAGCTGCGCCTCCGCCTTTGGCTCCTGGTCAGCGATCGCTGCCTTGGTGCTGTTTCCCTTGACCGGAACTGCCGGAGCCATGGGCGCCTTGCCCACGATGGAAGATCCGCATTCCGGGCAATCCAGCAGGCCGCGCTCCCTCTGCCGATCATAGTCGGCAGACGATCCGAACCACCCTTCGAAGCGGTGGCCATTGTCGCAGTGAAGGTCGAATACGATCATGGGCGCCTAAATGGCGATTTCTCGGCGATTGGCAAGGCTGGGAACCTGTGCACGGACGGTTTGTATCCGGCTGAGATCGATGTCGGCAAAACCCACCTCGGGGCCGCCCTCGCCCATATCCAGTATCACTTCGCCCCACGGATCGACGACAAGGCTGTGCCCATATGTTTCGCGCCCGTCCTCGTGATACCCGGACTGAGCAGCGGCGATCACGAAGGCGCTCGCTTCGATTGCCCGGGCACGTTGCAGGACATGCCAATGCGCCTTGCCGGTGGGAACGGTGAAGGCTGCAGGGGTTGCAATCACATCGCACTCGAGGCGCCCAAGGGCCTCGTAGAGTGCGGGAAAGCGCAAGTCGTAACAAATAGTGAGGCCAAGTTTCCCTACAGGGCAATCTACGGTCACAACCGTGTCACCGGGTCGATAGGCGTTCGATTCCCGCCAGCTTTCGCCGCTATCTAGGTCCACGTCGAACATGTGCATCTTGTCGTAACGCGCGGCGATATTGCCCGTATCGTCGATGACGAAGGCGCGATTGGCCCACTTGCCCTCGCCCGCATCGACAGCAAGGGATCCGAGATGGACCCAGAGACCATTCTTGGCTGCTTCGTTACTGACCGCAGCCAGAACCGGATTTGCGCTCTCGTCGACAATGTGTCCCGCCGCCCGTTTGCGATCGCGATCCAGCAGTCCCGACATTTCAGGAGTGAAGATCATCTGTGCGCCGCCCTGCGCAGCAGAGGCGATCGCGCCGGTCAAAGTTTCAGCGTTGCGAGACGGATCTATCCCGGTCGTCGACTGGAAAAGCGCGATCCGCGTCATTCGGCGGCCAAAAGCGCGTCCAGCTTGCCGGCGCGTTCGAGAGCGGCGAGTTCATCGGACCCTCCGACATAGGTCTCACCGATAAAGATCTGCGGCACCGTCCGGGCATTCGGCGCACGTTCGAGCATCTCGTCGCGCTTGGGACCACCCATGGTGATATCGTGCTCTGAGTATTCCGCACCCTTGCTGTCGAGCAGGCTCTTCGCGCGATAGCAAAAGCCGCAGCCGAACTTGGTGTAGATATCGATTTGTGGCTGGCTCATCGCGTGTCCTTAAGGGCTTGGTTTAGGGGGACAGGCTTAGCCGACTGGTCGGCGGCTTGAAAGCGTTTGGTCGCTGCCTATCTTGGTCTTGTCGCTGCACGACGCAGCGATGTCGGAGCGCCGGTTACGGGCTCCACATACTGTCAAATTGCTCAACAGAGGATTTGTTTCAATGAACCGTTTTGATACCACACCTTATCGCCGTTCCACCGTTGGTTTTGATCGCCTGTTCGACCTGATGGAACGCCAGGCTCGTAACGCCGGTGGCGATAACTATCCCCCCTTTAATATCGAGCGCCGCGACGATGACGAATATCGCATCACGCTGGCAGTCGCGGGCTTCCGTCCCGAAGACCTCGATATCACGGCGCAACAGAATCTGCTGACCATCCACGGGCGCAAGCGCGACGATCAGCCCGAAGGCGACATGCTGCATGTCGGAATTGCGAACCGCGGCTTCGAACGTCGGTTCGATTTGGCCGATTACGTGCGCGTAGAAAATGCCGATCTGAAGGACGGCATGCTCATCATCGACCTCGTCCGCGAAGTACCCGAGGCGATGAAGCCCAAGAAGATCGCGATCGGCGGGCAAAAGCCGCTCGAAATCGTCAAGGGTGACGATGACAGCGAAGCAGCCTGAAGACTTTCCGATCCTGAAAACGAAAGGGGGCGGTACCCGAAGGTATCGCCCCCGCGACGTCTAGCGCCGCCAAGCCCCTAATTCGGTTGTCCGGGTCGCAGAAGACAACCGAGTTCGAGGCAAGCCCACCGCTTGCTGGCGCA
Source organism: Qipengyuania seohaensis (assembly GCF_002795865.1). NCBI lineage: Bacteria > Pseudomonadati > Pseudomonadota > Alphaproteobacteria > Sphingomonadales > Erythrobacteraceae > Qipengyuania > Qipengyuania seohaensis. The sequence continues at coordinate 2,894,367 of NZ_CP024920.1, read as the reverse complement.
GCGTTAGTCTGAAAATTCAAGGATCTGCGACCGCTGTGCCCAACAGTGTCTGCATCAAATGCAACAAAAGATAAAGGCCCCCTTTTCCGGGAAAAGGAGGCCACTGTCGCGTTGGTACAAACTGTACAAAGCCGCCATGTGTGAAAACAAACGTTTACGTTCACATAGGGTTCGAAAAATTTTTTAGACGAGTCGCTCCTGATCCAGCGCAGCACCGATGAAACCGGCAAAAAGTGGATGAGGATCAAAGGGTTTGGACTTCAGTTCGGGATGAAACTGAACACCAACGAACCACGGATGGTCTGGCCGTTCGACGATTTCCGGTAGCAATCCGTCGGGCGACATGCCGGAAAAGATCAGGCCCTGCTTCTCAAGCGGCTCGATATAGGCTCCGTTGACTTCATAGCGATGGCGATGGCGCTCGGAGATCTCGCTCTTGCCGCCATAGATCGCGGAAACATGGCTGTTCGCGGCAAGTTTCGCATCATAGGCACCAAGACGCATCGTCCCGCCGAGGTCGCCGCCTGCTTCGCGCTTCTCCAGTCCTTCCTGCGTCATCCATTCCGTGATGATGCCGACGACCGGCTCTTCCGTCTTGCCGAACTCTGTCGAGCTGGCCTTGTCGAACCCGGCCGAACGCGCACCTTCGATGCAGGCCATCTGCATTCCCAGGCAAATGCCGAGGAAGGGCACCTTGCGTTCGCGCGCAAAGCGCACGGCAGCGATCTTTCCTTCGCTGCCGCGTTCACCGAATCCGCCGGGGACGAGAATGCCGTGCATCGGCTCGAGCTGGGCTGCGATATCGCTATCGCCCTGTTCGAAAACCTCCGCGTCGATCCACTTGATGTTGACCTTTACGCGGTGCGCCATGCCGCCGTGAACAAGCGCTTCGTTCAGCGACTTGTAGGCGTCCTGCAGGCCGACATATTTGCCGACTACGCCGATCGTCACTTCGCCTTCTGGATTGGAATGGCGGTCCACCACATCGTACCAGCGCGAAAGGTCAGGTTCGGGCGCATCTGTTATGCCGAAGCCACGCAGGACCTCGGTGTCGAGACCTTCGCCATGATACTGGAGTGGCACCGAATAGATCGACGGCGCGTCGAGAGCGGGGATTACCGCTTCTTTGCGTACATTGCAGAAGTTCGCGATTTTCTGGCGTTCGCCGTCGGGAATCGGATGTTCTGCGCGGCACAACAGCACATCGGGCTTGATCCCGAGGCTGGCGAGTTCACGGACCGAATGCTGGGTTGGCTTGGTTTTCAGCTCACCCGCTGCCGCAATGTAGGGCACCAGCGTCACATGGACGCTGAGCGACTGCATGGGTTCGAGCTCGTTACGCAGCTGGCGGATCGCCTCCATGAAAGGAAGGCTCTCGATATCGCCGACCGTCCCGCCGATTTCGCACAGGATGAAATCGTGATCGTCCTGACCGGCAAGGGCGAATTCCTTGATCGCGTCGGTCACATGAGGGACCACCTGCACGGTCGCCCCGAGGTAATCCCCGCGACGTTCTTTCGCGATGATCTGCTGGTACACGCGGCCTGAGGTGATGTTGTCGCCCTGATGCGCGGAAACGCCAGTAAAGCGTTCGTAATGCCCGAGATCAAGGTCGGTCTCGGCGCCGTCATCGGTCACATAGACCTCGCCATGCTGATACGGGCTCATCGTGCCCGGATCGACATTGAGATAGGGATCGAACTTGCGGATGCGGACCTTGTACCCGCGCGCCTGCAGAAGCGCTGCGAGGCTCGCAGCCATGAGACCTTTGCCGAGCGAGGAGACCACGCCGCCGGTGATGAAAATATACCGCGCCATGGGAGTTGGGCCTTAAGCGTGGGGAGTGAGTCGGCGCAAGGATAAAGACGCGCAGAAATGCGCGCCGTCCACAGACGCCAGCGAAATAATTTGTTTTTGGCTTAGTCGGCCAGCGGGTCGACCGGCTCTGCAGGTGCAGCATCCGGTGCAGGAGCGGCGCCCGGTCCACCCAGCGGATCGACGGTTTCTGCCGGGGTAACCGAGCGATCGAGAGTCGACTCCACGCCGTCCACGCCGACGCCCTCAACGGCCATCGCGGCGAGTGCGATCGATAGCACGACGAAAGCCACCGCCAGCCACTTGGTCGAGCGGGTCAGGAAGTCCGCTGCACCGCGAGCGCTGAGCATTCCGGACGGACTACCACCAATACCCAGGCCACCGCCTTCGCTGCGCTGCATGAGGATGACGCCAACGAGCGCTGCCGCGACAATCGCCTGAACGACGGTGAGGAAGAGAAACATGGGTATCTATCTCGATCAATTGAATTTGACGCGCAGCATCTAGGCGTGCGCGCGCGAAACGGCAAGGTTTGGGAACTAGGCGTCTTCTGCTTCGGATGCAGCGACGACGATCCCGAGGAAGCTTTCCGCCGAAAGGCTGGCACCGCCTACCAAGGCACCGCCAACTTCGGGAGTCGCCAGGATTTCGCGAGCGTTGTCCGGATTGACCGAGCCGCCATAGAGGATGCGGACCTCTGCCGACTGCTCTGCGCCATAAGTCTCGTCGAGAAGCTTTCGGATTGCCGCGTGCATCGACTCGATGTCGTCGGTCGTGGCCGTGCGACCGGTGCCAATCGCCCAGATAGGTTCATAAGCAACGGTCACGCGGTCTGCGGCATCGTCGATCTTGGGAAGACTTGCGCGCAACTGCCCAAGGACAAACTCCTCGGCCTTACCCGAATCGCGCAGCTCCAGGCTTTCTCCGCAGCAAAGGATGATGCGCAGGCCGGCCTCAAGAGCGCTCTCGATCTTGGCATTGATCAGTTCGTTCGATTCGCCGTGGGCACCGCGACGCTCGCTATGGCCGAGGATGACGAACTTGGCGCCAGCGTCGGACAGCATGGTGGCGGAGATATCACCGGTGTGCGCACCTTCGGCGCCGGGATGGCAATCCTGTGCGCCTACGCCGATCTGCTCCGCCTCGCGGTGCACGGCGTGGATCAATGTATAAGGCGGGGCAACGGCCACTTCAGCTTTCATGTAACGCTGAGCGGCACGGTCGATGGCGCGCGCTTCGCTGAGCATCGCGCGCGTCCCGTTCATTTTCCAATTACCAACAATATAGGGCCGTTCGGCCATGCAAATTTCCTGTCACGTCATCGGATCTGGCTGGCGCTATATAGAGAGCACGCGCACAATCGCCAGACCGGGCTTGTAATTGCGTCAAAAGCGGACAGCACCTGTTGCGGGGAGGTCGCATGGCGGATAAAGCGCCGTGCTCGAAACGGTATTGCATCGTGTCCCTCGCGGGTGCGGCGCGCTCCAAAGCATCGAAGAGGCATTCCCGCAAGCCATGCTCACTTTTTTCCGGAATTTCTTTAAGACGAAGGTCGGCCTAGCCATCGCCCTCGCCTTTCTCGGCCTGATCGGCTTCGCCTTCGCCAGCATGGACGTGTCCAGCACGGGCGCGTTCGGTGGCGTTGCCGGGGGTGATCGCGTCGCCGTTGTCGGCGGCGAAAAGATTTCGACCTCGGCACTCAATGACGCCGCAGGCGAAGCGTTGCGCCGTGTCCGGCAGGAAAATCCGGATGCGACCATCCAGACCCTGCTTTCCGGCGACGGACTCGATAACGTCCTCGACGGGCTGATCGATCGCTTCGTGCTTATCGCCTGGGGCGAAGAGAACGGCCTGCGTGCGGGTCGCAATCTCGTGAACAGCGAGATCAGACAGATTCCCGGCGCTCGCGGCCCGAGCGGCAATTTCGAGGAAAGCGCCTACCAGGCATTCCTCAATGCGCAGAGCATCACCGATTCCCAGCTGCGCCAGCAGGTCCGCACATCCTTGTTCTTTCGCCAGGCGGTCATTCCGGCAACCTATGGGACCATCGTCCCCGATTCCATCGCCGAAACCTATGCGCGCACCTTCAAGGAGCGTCGTCGCGGTTCGGTAGCCGTGATCCCGGCCGCCGCATTTGCGCCGACCGGCAATCCCACCGACGCCCAGCTGCAGGACTTCTACTCCAAGAACGGGCAGCGCTTCGTACGGCCCGAACGCCGCACCTTGCGCTACGCCAGCTTCGGAGCAGACGCTCTCGGCGACACGATCGAACCGACTGATGGTCAGATCCAGGAATATTTCCGCGAGAATGCGGAAGCCTACGCTGCACGCGAAACGCGCAGCTTCACCCAGCTGATCGTTGCCACGCGTCAGGGCGCCGAGGCAATCGCCGAACGCGTCCGCGGCGGACAGAGCTTTGCAGCTGCCGCATCGGCCGCAGGTTTCCGCACCGCGCAGCTGGAAGACCAGGAGCGCGCCACGGTACGTGAGCAGGCGAGTGCTGCTGTTGCGGATGCCTATTTCGCCGCATCCGAAGGCGGCCTTACCGCCCCTGCCCGCAGCCCGCTTGGCTGGCACATCGCGCGTGTCGATGACGTGACCCAGGTAGTAGCCAAGAGCGTCGCAAGCGTCCGCGGCGAGATTGCCGACGTCTTGCGCGAACGCAATCGCCAGCGCGGTATTGCCGAACTCGCGACGACGATCGAAGATCGCCTGGCCGACGGTGCATCACTGACTGCCGTTGCCGAAGAACTGGATCTCGAAATCCAGTCGACGCAGCCGCTGACCGCGTCAGGCTTTGTCTATGGAACCGAGCAGCGCGCGCCGGATGCATTGCAGCCCACGCTCGATTTTGCCTTCCAGATCGAGGAAGGCGAGCCTGAAATCGCGGCCCTGCCCGACGGCCAGAACTTCATCGTCTACGAAGTTGCGACGATCACGCCTTCCGCGACTGCCCCGCTTGCCCAAATCCGCGAGAACGTGATTGCCGAATGGCGCCGCGTGCGGGGCAACGAAGGCGCCCGTGCAGCTGCCGAGCGTGTTCTGAAACGCGTCGAAGGTGGGGCCACACTTTCGGCCGCACTTGCCGCCGAAGAAGTGACGCTGCCCAACCCGGACACCCTCAACATCACCCGCGAGGAAGTTGCGCAGATGCGCAACGCGAATGTCCCGGCACCCGTCGCATTGTTCTTCTCCATGGCAGAGGGCACTTCCAAGAAGCTGGAAGGCAGCCAGGACCAGGGCTGGTACATCGTTTCCCTCGATGACATTTCGCTGGGCGAGCTCGAGGAAAACGATCCGCTGGTCACCCAGGCGAAATCCCAGATTTCGCAAGGTTGGTCGGCCGAACTGTCGGAGCAGATTATCACCGCCATGCGCGCTGAAGTGGGTGTCGAACGCAATCCCGATGCAATCACGGCCGTGCGCCGTCAGTTGCTCGGCGAAACGAACTGAGACCGCACTTGGCGAACCATCTCGAGGGAACCGAACGCGCCCGGACAGAGCTCGAAGCCGGTCGCCCTTCTCTCGTCTGGCGCAAGGTCGTTGCCGATACGGTGACTCCGGTAGGCGCTGCGCTTAACCTCATGGAGGACGGACGCGGCGACTTCCTGCTCGAGTCTGTCGAAGGCGGAGAAGTTCGAGGGCGCTACAGTCTGCTTGGCCTCGACCCGGATCTGGTGTTTCGCGCGGAGGGAGAATACGCGGCAATCAATCGCGCCTGGCAACAGGACCGCGCAAAATTCGACGCGTGCGAAGCGCCTACCCTTGGCGCCCTGCGCGAGTTGTTGGGCGAATGCCGCTTTGACGTTCCCGAGGAATTGCCGCCTGCACTTGCGTGTCTGGTCGGGTACTTCGGGTATGAAACCATCGGCCTGGTGGAGAAGCTTCCGCAGGCCAAATCCGCGCCTCTCGAAGTGCCCGATATGCTTTTCGTGAGGCCGACGCTCATCCTCATCTTCGACAATTTGTCGGACCAGCTGTTCTGCATCGCACCGTTGTGGCCCGGTAAGGCCGACCACGATGTCCTTCTCTCCCGTGCGGCAGATAGGATCGACACGGCTCTTGCACGATTGGGCGGTGCCACCGCACCAGCCCGCACTGATCCGGGTTCACTTCCCGACATCGAGCCGCAGCCCACGATGGCAGCACACGACTACGAAGCGATGGTAGTGCGCGCGAAGGAATACATCGCGGCAGGCGATATCTTCCAGGTCGTCCTTTCCCAGCGTTTCACGGCGCCCTTCCCGCTCCCTCCGATCGCGCTCTATCGCTCGCTTCGGCGCGTGAACCCGTCGCCGTTTCTGTATTTCCTCGATATGCCGGGATTCGCCATCGTCGGGTCCAGTCCGGAAATCCTCGTCCGCGTCCGCGATGACGAGGTCACAATCCGGCCCATCGCAGGCACGCGGCCACGAGGCGCAACCCCCGCGCTCGATCGCGAAGCGGAAGCCTCGCTCCTCGCCGACCCCAAGGAATTGGCCGAGCATCTCATGCTGCTCGACCTGGGTCGCAACGACGTCGGACGCGTGGCGGAGAGCGGTACGGTCACGGTCACGGATAGCTACACGGTCGAACGCTACAGCCACGTCATGCACATCGTCAGCAACGTCACCGGCAAGCTCGACAGCAGGTTCGACGCGCTCGATGCCATGTTTGCAGGATTCCCCGCCGGTACAGTCAGCGGTGCACCCAAGGTGCGAGCCTGCGAAATCATTGCGGAACTGGAACCGGCCAAACGAGGTGCATACGCCGGCGGTGTAGGATATTTCGCGCCCGACGGCACGCTGGACAGTTGCATTGTTCTGAGGACCGCAGTTGTCCAGGACGGTACGATGCACGTCCAGGCAGGCGCAGGGATCGTCGCCGACAGCAATCCGAGCTATGAACAACGAGAATGCGAAGCCAAGGCAGGTGCGCTATTTGCAGCAGCGCGCGATGCCATCCGCCTCGCCAAGGAACCCGGTTACGGTCAATGAAATACCTTCTGGTCGCACTCCCAGCCCTGATCCTTTCCTCTTGCGAGCCGCCTCCTGCCGGTGAGCCGGTGACGCGCACGCGGATCGACGGCCAGCCCGGAGCATCACCTTCTGCATCGGCCTCACCATCGGAGACGCCGTCCGTCGCCTCGGAAGTCGAGAGCGCGTGCCGTTCGATCATCTTCGAGGACACGTCGCTTACGCACTGCCTTGCGGTGCCATCTCGCCACCGGATCGCAATGACCCTGGGGCCAGATGGCGGCGAGCCCTATCGTAGCCTTTCAGCCTACTCGAAAGATCGCGGTGAAGATGGCCTCGCATTCGCGATGAATGCCGGAATGTACGACGATGACGGCCGCCCGATTGGATACTTCGTGGTCGATTCCCAGCGCCTGAAAACGCTCAACACGGCGGACGGGGAAGGCAATTTCCACATGAAGCCGAACGGCGTCTTCTTCGGCACCGGCGACAAATGGGAAATCCGCACCACCGAGGACTTCCTGGCCAATGTGTCCGATCGCCCTGAATTCGGCACCCAGTCGGGACCGATGCTGGTCATCGATGGCAAGATCCATCCGGAAATCACGCAAGACGGGCCCTCGCGATATGTTCGCAACGGCGTCGGTGTCGACGAGCGTGGCCGAGCGCATTTCGTTATTTCAAATGCCCCGCTTTCGTTCGGGAAGCTGGCCCGCTTCTTCAGGGACGAGTTGAACGCGACCGATGCCCTGTTCCTCGACGGGAATGTGTCGGCGCTTTGGAACCCCGCTACCGAGCGGCTCGACACCGGCGCACCGATCGGTCCGATCGTGGTCGTCGAGAGGAAGGATACATCGGATGACGAATGATTTGCGGACCCTCTATCCGGAGATCGAACCCTACGAGACCGGAATGCTCGACGTGGGCGAAGGCCATTCGCTGTATTACGAACGCGTTGGCACACCCGGTGCAAAGCCTGCTGTTTTCCTGCACGGTGGCCCGGGTGGCGGGATGAGCCCCGACCATCGCCGCCAGTGGGACCCCGAACTCTACGACGTCCTGCTGTTCGACCAGCGCGGGTGCGGGAAATCGCTGCCCTTCGCCGAGATCGAAAACAACGACACCTGGCGCATCGTCGAGGATATCGAACGCCTCCGCGAAATGTGCGGCCACGAGAAATGGCAGGCGTTCGGCGGCAGCTGGGGCTCGACACTGGCGCTTGCCTATGCGCAGAAATATCCCGAGCGCGTCAGCGAGCTGGTCTTGCGCGGCGTCTTTCTCGCCCGCGCCGAAGAAAAAGGCTGGCTCTATAGCTACGGCGCGAGCGAGATCATGGCCGAAGCCTGGGACGATTTTATCTCGATCATCCCGGAAGACGAGCGCGGCGACCTGGTGAAAGCCTACTACGCGCGCCTTACGAGCGATGACGAGAACACCAGGCTGACGGCAGCCAAAGCGTGGTCGATCTGGGAAGGACAGGTGGCAACGCTGCTGCCCAACTCCGACCTACTCGACAGCTTTGCCGACGCCTCGAAGGCACTGCCTTTCGCTCGCATCTGCGCACGATATTTCCTCAACGATTTCTACTTGGAGGAAGCGCAATTGCTCCGCGATGTCGGCAAGATCGCCGGGATACCCGGGATCATCGTTCAGGGCCGCCACGACATCTGCACCCCGCCGACCAGCGCATGGGCGTTGAAGAAGGCATGGCCGGAAGCAAAGCTGCACATCGTTCACGATGCAGGGCACAGCGCCAGCGAACCTGGCATCGTCGACGGGCTTGTGCGCGCGACGGATACGCTCGCCGGCAAGCAGGCCTGACGCCGCGCGACGCAAAGCTTGCTTGAAACCCGTCGTCCGCACCGCCATTGACGAGCCGAATGACCGAAAACCGATCCATCCTCGTCGTCGACAATTACGACAGCTTCACCTTCAACCTGGTCCATTACCTCATGGAACTGGGCGCCGAGGTGGAGGTGGTCCGCAATGATGCGATTACCGCTTCGCAGGCGCTGGACCGCGGTGCTGCGGGCTTCCTGATCTCTCCGGGGCCATGTACGCCCAACGAGGCGGGCGTCAGTCTCGATCTGGTGGCTGCTGCGGCCGGTGCCGGTACCCCGCTTTTGGGAGTATGCCTGGGCCATCAGGCAATCGGGCAGCACTTCGGGGGCAAGGTCGTTCGCGGCGGCTTGATGCACGGCAAGACCAGCCCGGTCACTCACGATGCGACCGGCGTTTTCGAAGGCCTGCCTTCGCCGTTCCTCGCGACCCGCTACCACTCGCTCGTGGTCGAAGATATTCCTGATACCCTGCTGGCCAACGCGCATAGCGAAACCCCGGGTCTCGACGGCAGCAGCGTCATGGGCTTCCGCCATCGAGACCTGCCGATCCACGGTGTCCAGTTCCACCCCGAAAGCATCGCGACAGAGCACGGACACGCCTTGCTCGCAAATTTCCTCAAGATTTGCGGTATTCCCGCGAAGGTTCCGGCATGAAACAGCTCCCCTCTGCAGACACCCATCTCGATGCGGCCCAATCGGAAGAGGTTTTCGGCTGGATCCTCGATGGCGAAACCAGCGACGAGGAGATTGCCAGGTTTCTCGTCGACATGTCTGCGCGCAGCGAAACCGCAGAGGAGATCGCCGGCGCTGCGAGGGCCCTGCGCGCACGGCTGATCCCGATCGAAGCACCCGAAGGTACTGTCGACTGCTGCGGCACTGGCGGTGACGGCCACCACACGCTCAACGTATCGACCGCGGTCAGTCTCGTCGTCGCATCCTGCGGCGTTCCTGTCGCCAAGCATGGCAACCGTGCAGCAAGCTCCAAATCGGGTGCGGCAGACACGCTGGAGGCTCTCGGCCTCGACATGGACGCAGTGGGTCGCACTGCAGAAAAGACGCTCGAGAAGCTGGGCATCTGCTTCCTGTTCGCCAAGAACCATCACCCCGCCATGGGACGCATCCAGCCCATCCGCCAGAAACTTGGCGTTCGCACGATCTTCAACCTGATGGGGCCCTTGTCCAATCCGGCAGGCGTGAAACGCCAGCTCATCGGCATCGCCCGCCCCGCTTATGTCCCGATTTATGCACGGGCCAAGGCTACTCTCGGAACGGAACGCAGCTTCATCGTATCCGGTGATGAAGGGCTCGATGAACTGTCACTCGCGGGCGGTAACGAACTTGCCGACGTACGCGACCACGATTTCGAGATGCGCCGGGTCGTCGCGGTGCAGGCCAATCTTGCCCACGCTCCCGTCGAGGCCATTCGCGGGGGAGATCCGCTGCACAACGCAAAGGCTCTGGAAGCACTGCTGTTTGGGACACCTGGCGCCTATCGCGATGCGGTGCTCTTCAATGCCGCCGCTACCCTGATCGTGGCGGGAAAATCGGACGACTGGACAGAAGCCGCCGAATTCGCAGCCGAGGCAATCGACAGCGGCCGTGCCCGCAAGCTCCTGACCGACTGGATTGCACTGGCGCAATGAACAAGCTCGACGAAATTTGCGCTACGAAGCGCGAAGAAGTCGCGGCGCGGCGCAAGACCGCGACGCTCGACGAACTAGACGGCCGCGCGGCCGGGCAGACAGAGCCGCGCGGGTTCATGAAAGCGCTCGAAACAGCTCAGCGATCGGGTTTCGGCTTGATCGCGGAAATCAAGAAAGCTTCACCCTCCAAGGGATTGATCCGAGACGATTTCGCACCCGCCGACCATGCGCGCGCTTACGCCGCCGGAGGGGCGAGTTGCCTGTCGGTGCTGACCGACGCGCCTTATTTCCAGGGACACGAGGAGTATCTGATCGAGGCGCGCGCAGCATGCGACCTACCTGTGCTGCGCAAAGACTTCATGGTCGACCCCTGGCAGGTTGCCGAGGCCCGCGCACTTGGGGCCGACGCTATTCTCATCATCGTGGCCGCACTGGAAGACGGCGCGATGGCCGAGATCGAAGCTGCGGCCATCGAGCGCGGCATGGATGTCCTGGTCGAGGTACATGACGAGGAAGAGCTTGCCCGCGCGAGCAGCCTCCAATCGCGCCTGCTTGGCGTCAACAATCGTAATCTGAAGACCTTCGAGACCGATCTCGCCACGACCGAACGGCTTGCTTCACTGGCCCCGAAGGATGCTCTACTCGTCGGTGAAAGCGGCATTTTCACGCACGCCGACTGCCTCCGCCTGTCCGCATCCGGCGTGAACAGCTTCCTCGTCGGGGAAAGCCTCATGCGGCAGACCGATGTCGAACAGGCAACCCGCCTCCTGCTCCATGGCCCGCAAGCGGCCGAGGCATGAGCAAGCTTACGCACCTCGACGAGGATGGCGCGGCGCACATGGTCGACGTGTCGGGGAAACAGGTCACACGGCGCTCCGCCACTGCGGAAGGCCGTATCCTCATGACATCCGATGCCCTTGTCGCGATCACTCAAGGCGATTTGCCCAAGGGCGACGCGATTGCCGCGGCCCGCATCGCAGGGATCATGGCGGCCAAGAAGACCGGCGAGCTGATCCCATTGTGTCATCCGCTCGGCCTCGAAGCTGTGAAAATCGAGTTCCACCCAGAAGACGATGCCATACGAGTCGTTGCCACAGCCTCGCTGAACGGCAAGACCGGTGTGGAGATGGAGGCGCTGACCGCCGCGAGTGTTGCCTTGCTCACCCTATACGACATGGGCAAGGCGCTCGATAAAGCGATGCGTATCGATGGTATCCGCCTCATCGCCAAGACCGGCGGCAAGTCCGGGGACTGGTACGCCCGGGACTGAAACGGGAACGCTTGTTCCGCCGCAATCACCTCCAAAATGGCTGAATTGCTTGACTTGCGAAAATTGGTTGCCTAATTGTTCCACATTCGTTCACAAGGTTGTGAACAGGAATATGGGAGTGACCTATGCTGACCGCAAAGCAGCATGAACTGATCCGCTTCATCCAGCAAAAACTGGAAGACACCGGAATTTCGCCTTCATTCGAAGAAATGAAGGAAGCGCTCGACCTCAAGAGCAAGTCGGGAGTTCACCGGTTGATCTCGGCACTGGAAGAACGCGGCTTCATCCGTCGCTTGCCGAACCGGGCACGCGCTCTCGAAGTGATCAAGCTGCCGGAAGATGCGGTGACCGGGTCGAATGCTGCGGCCCCATCCGTCGCTCCTGCGGCGAACGACGCAATCATCGCTCCGCATGCCGCAAAGGCAGTCGCTCCCTCGCCCGCGAACGATATCATCGAAGTCCCGCTGCACGGACGCATCGCTGCCGGCGCCCCGATCGAAGCGATCGAGGGCCAGTCGAGCATGCCTGTCCCTGCGGCACTGCTCGGCCCGGGCGATCATTACGCGCTCGAAGTATCGGGCGATTCGATGATCGAAGCCGGCATTTTCGACGGCGACTTCGCCCTCGTCCGCAGGGCCGACTCGGCTCGCGATGGCGAGATCGTGGTCGCATTGGTCGATAACGAAGAAGCGACTCTCAAATACCTGCGCAAGGAAGGGCCGATGATCCGGCTCGACCCGGCCAATGGTGCCTATGACCCGCAAATCTACGAAGCTGGCCGTGTCCAGGTGCAGGGCAAGCTCGCTGGCCTCCTGCGCCGTTACCACTGACCTGTGAGAGAAACCGAATTTACAGGGGCGTCCAACGGGCGCCCCTTTTCGCATGGCGCTCAATCGACCTCGGGATTCCACCAGCCATGTTCACCTTGCGACGCCGCGACAGTGCGAACACGCTCTTCCCCGAGATAGAGAGCGATACCGCCGTTACGCTCCAGATAGCGCCGGTCGACCTTCAACCAACGTGGCATACAACTCCGGGGCAGCCAGCGGTCCGCGACAACGATATCTGAAAGCTCGCAGGCGGCGGCCAGTTGCCGCTCATCAATACGCTGCTTGTTTAGCGCGACCAGAACAATCCAGTCGCGATCGTTGCCGGTCAGCCTGATAGTGCAGAAATCCGAACTGCACCGTGCGCCTTGATACGACTGAATGCGCTCGGGCTCTATCTCGCTCCCCGCAAGTTCGACGATATTGGTCCGTGCATATGTCCCGGGCGCACCTCGCAAAACGAACAGTCGGCCTTGCTCGTCGACCAAGCCGAGATTGCCGCCGTCGCGCGTGACGAGCAGGTCGGGTACAGGCGAAACCGCCAGAGAAATCGCGCCAACCCCTGCGGGGAGCAGCCCCCATAACCGCGCATTGCCCCGCCACAGAGCGAGCCACAGGCCGCCGGCAACAAACAGGGCGATAATCCCAAGTCCCATGTGGGGCACCAACTTCACCGCCCCGGGCTGGGAAGCGGTGAAGTGGGCAAGGCCGATCAGCAGGTCGAGCGACACCCCGACGAGCCACCAGAACGGTGCCCCTGCTCCGACCAGATCGAAGATCAGCGCAAGCGCGATCAAGGGCATCGACACGAACGTGACCAGCGGAATGGCCAGGACATTGGCGAAAGCGCCGTAAAGACCTGACCGGTGAAAATGGAAAAGCACCACAGGTGTCAGGGCGATCTCGATGACCAGGCCTGTTACGAAGAGCATGAGCGTACGCCGCGCCAGCCACCTCGCCCCGCTTTCTTCACGCGGAGCAAGGAAAGCCCGGACGGGCGCGGAATTGTGCAAAGCGATGATCGCGATCACGGCCGAAAAGCTCATCTGGAAGCTGGGGCCGACAAGTGCTTCGGGCCAGGCGAAGAGTACGGCAGCTGCGGCCACCGCCACCATCCTCATGGACAAAGGTTCGCGCCCTAGGGCCAGCGCGCCCAAGACCAGCATGGCCCCGATGCAACTGCGCACTGTCGGCACCTCCGCCCCCGTGAGGAGGGTGTAAGCGATCCCCGCCCCGGCGCCCACCGCTGCAGCGACCAGCGGCAACCGCACTCTCAGGGTGAAGTACGGCCACAAAGCGAACAGCTTGATCGCCAGGAAATAGGCTGCTGCGATGACGGCGCTAACGTGCAGCCCGCTGATCGAGAGCAGGTGCGTCAGTCCCGCATCGCGCATCGCGTCCTCGTCTGCGGTAGATATCCCGCCGCGATCGCCGCTGGCAAAAGCTGCAGCGATTGTCCCCGGCGCTCCATCAAGGCGGGCTCTGACATGTGCGGACAATTGCCTCTGCGCGCGGGCGATCAGCGAATTGCGATTACCTGCCTGCTCGACCAGTTCTATTTCTCCGGCAACCGAGCCTGTTCCTGCGAGGCCCTGAAACCATGCTGCCCGGGCAAAGTCATAGGCGCCGGGCAATATAGGCGCAGACGGAGGCATGAGCCGAGCCCTGAGCCGAATTCGCGCGCCCTCTTCCAGCCCGGCCATATCCTTCTCGATCGGCACGTTCACACGGACCTTGATCGGCACTCCCGCTTCCGCGTCCCTCGACGCAAGGGTGAGGCGCACGCGTTCTTGGGCAGGTTGTTCCTCCCGCTCGAGGATGCGCGCATCGAGCGTCACCATCTTCGGATGCTCGATAGCCGGAGCCCCCACCAGTTCCGACTTGCTCCACACCACTGCCAAACCGAGCGCGAAAGCAATAGCTACAACGGTCGACGCGAGCCGCAGGGCTGCGCGGTCATCCCGCCCTCGCCATATGGCCAGGGACGCCAGGGCCGCAAGCAGGGCCAGGCCGATAGCGGCCGACCATTGCCAATCGTTCTTGAGCAGGAACCAGGCGGCGATACCCCCGGCGAAGGCGACAGTAATCCAGGGCCCGCGATCGAATGACGAGGTCGTCAGAAACCTCTCTGCGGCCTCACCCGTTCTGGACAAGACAGCGCGCATGCGCCAAGGGCGCTGCACTGCAACATCGGCGATGCCGTCCGGCTCGCCAAACGGCACCTGTGGCGTCCCCTCTATCGCCATGGAAGTCTTTGAAAGGAAAGAAAAGCAGATGGCAAGTGAAACCGCGGCAGGTACCAGCGCAAAGCAAGTCGTGACCCGCTTTGCCCCCTCGCCGACCGGATTCCTGCACATCGGCGGAGCCCGTACTGCACTTTTCAACTGGCTATTCGCCCGCCATCACGGTGGCAAGGCGCTGTTGCGGATCGAAGATACCGACAAGAAGCGCAGCACCCAGGAGGCGATCGACAAGATCCTCGAAGGTCTCGACTGGCTGGGCCTCGATTATGACGAGCCGCCCGTCTTCCAATCCGATCGTGCGGAGCGTCATGCCAATGTCGCGCATAAGCTCCTCAAGGCGGGTCATGCCTACAAATGCTTTGCGACGCCGGAAGAACTGGAGCAGATGCGCGCCGAACAGCGCGCCAACAAGCAGCCGATGCGCTACGATCGCCGCTGGCGTGACCGGGATGCATCGGAAGCTCCTGAAGGAACTCCCTTTACGGTTCGCCTGAAGGTCCCGACCGAAGGCGCGACGACGATCAAGGATGCCGTGCAAGGCGAAGTTACCGTGCAGAATGCCGAGATCGACGACTACATCCTCCTGCGCGCAGACGGCACTCCGACCTACATGCTCGCCGTGGTCGTCGATGACCACGACATGGGCGTTACGCACATCATCCGCGGTGACGATCACCTCAACAACGCGTTCCGTCAGCTTCCGATCATTCGCGCAATGGACGAGATCGAGGGCAACTGGCCCGATCCCGTTTACGCCCACGTTCCCCTGATCCACGGGTCCGACGGCGCCAAAATGTCCAAGCGGCATGGCGCAATCGGCGTCGAGGCTTATCGCGACGACGAAGGCGTCCTGCCCGAAGCGCTTTTCAACTACCTGCTTCGCCTCGGCTGGGGTCATGGCGACCGCGAGGAAATCACGCGCGACGAGGCGATCCAGCTGTTCGACCTCGACGGGGTCGGCAAGAGCGCTGCCCGTTTCGACATCAAGAAACTGCAAAATCTCAACGCTCATTACATTCGCGAAGCCGAGGACCAGCGGCTGGCCGAGCTGGTAGCGCAGGAGATTGGCAAGCCGGACGAGACAGAGATACTCGCCGAGGCCATGCCGGTCCTAAAACCGCGTGCAAAGACCGTTCACGAACTCGCTGAAGGTGCAGCCTTTTTGTTCAAGAAGCGACCGTTGGAGATGAGCGAAAAGGCTCAGGGCCTCCTTGACGACGATGCACGTGCCCGCCTGGCCGGCCTTTCCGAGCTTCTAAAGGCGGAAAATAGCTGGACAATCGAGGCTCTCGAAGCCACTACGAAATCGTATGCCGAGGCGCTTGAACTGGGCCTTGGCAAGCTCGCGCAGCCGCTGCGCGCCGCACTCACGGGCACGACCACGTCGCCCGGAATTTTCGATGTTCTGGTCCTGTTGGGCAAGGAGGAATCTCTCGCGCGGATCGACGCGCAGGCCTCCCCGGCAGGCATCGGGCAAAACTGACTGAGGAGACTCGCGTGGCCGATAAACAGGCAACTCTCGATCTAGGCGGACAAAGCCAAACCTTCCCCGTGCTGGAAGGCAGTGTTGGTCCGGATGTCGTCGACATCCGCAAGCTTTATGGCACCACCGGCAAGTTCACCTACGATCCCGGCTTCAAGTCCACCGCCAGCTGCGAAAGCGCGCTGACCTATATCGACGGCGAAGAAGGCGTACTGCTGCACCGCGGCTATCCGATCGGACAGCTGGCGGAACATTCCAGCTTCATGGAAGTCAGCTACCTGTTGCTGAATGGCGAACTGCCATCGCATGATGAGCTCGACGACTTCACCTACACGATCACGCGCCACACCATGGTCCACGACCAGCTGCGCCAGTTCTATCAGGGTTTCCGCCGCGATGCGCACCCGATGGCCATCATGTGTGGTGTCGTCGGCGCTCTCTCGGCATTCTACCACGACAGCACCGACATTTCGGATCCCGAGCAGCGCAAGATCGCCAGCCACCGCCTCATCGCCAAGATGCCGACGATCGCAGCGATGGCGTACAAGTATGCCGTGGGTCAGCCGTTCCTTCACCCGAAGAACGACCTCAGCTACACGGGCAACTTCCTGCGCATGACCTTCGGCGTTCCGGCCGAGGAATATGAAGTGCACCCGGCCATCGAACGCGCGATGGACCGCATCTTCATCCTCCACGCCGACCACGAACAGAACGCATCGACCTCGACCGTGCGCCTCGCAGGGTCATCGGGCGCGAACCCGTTTGCATGCATCGCTGCCGGCATTGCTTGCCTCTGGGGTCCCGCGCACGGCGGCGCAAACGAAGCGGCATTGAACATGCTGCAGGAAATCGGATCACCCGATCGCATTCCGCACTACATCGAGCGTGCCAAGGACAAGAACGATCCGTTCCGTCTGATGGGCTTCGGTCACCGCGTCTACAAGAACTACGATCCACGCGCCACGGTCATGCAGAAGACCCTGCGCGAAGTGTTCGACGCGCTGAACGTCAACGACCCGGTCTTCGAAACCGCTCTCCAGCTCGAGGAACTCGCGTTGAACGACGATTATTTCAAGGAAAAGAAGCTCTTCCCGAACGTGGACTTCTACTCCGGGATCATCCTCAATTCGATCGGCTTCCCGACCACAATGTTCACCGCGCTCTTCGCCCTCGCCCGTACCGTGGGTTGGGTCGCGCAGTGGAACGAGATGATCTCCGATCCCGCACAGGTGATCGGCCGTCCGCGCCAGCTCTACACTGGCCCGACCGAGCGCGATTACGTGCCGATGTCGAAGCGCTAAGACATACCAAAAAAATCGGATCAGGGGCGCTTCGGCGCCCCTTTTTCGTATCAACTGTCCGTGTTGTCCTTGTCCGGCACGGAAGAGCCCGGACCATCGCGCCTTTTACTGCGCAAGTCCTCGGCAGCCGGAACCGACAGGGTGAAGCGTGCACCCAACCCGGGCGCGCTTTCAACGGTCAGGTCACCGTCCATCGCACGCGCGATCCGGCGCGAGATATAGAGGCCAAGACCCGATCCCCCATCGCCGCTGCGGCCGAGACGCTCGAACTTTTCGAAGACACGGGCCTGCTGGTCTACTTCCAGTCCATGCCCCTGATCGGCCACGGTGATGAGCGCGCGCGATCCGATCTGGTCGAGACGCAACCAGACCTGGCTGCCTTCCGGGGAGTAGCGGATAGCGTTGCCCACAAGGTTCAACAGGATCTGGAGCACCCTGCGGAATTCGGCGATTGCCAGCTGGCTCTCGCCTTCCACTGGCGGCACGAGCGTAATCCCACGCTCCTGCGCCCTAACCCCTAGGATACCGCACGCTCGGCGAGCGACATCGGCAAGGTCGATGCGATCCGGAGCAGTGACGAAGTCTTCCGATTCCACGATTTCCAGGTCGGAAAGGTCGTCCACCAAGGCGAGAAGATGCTGGCCCGCGCTGGCGATGTCTGCCGCGTACTGGCTGTATTCCTCCGCGAGAGGCCCTGCAAGCTTGGTCCGGATGGTTTCCGCGTTGGCGATGATCCGATTGATCGGCTGCCGCAGAACCGGAGTCAGATCCTTGCCGAGCGAGGGGGTGTCTGCCTGATCTCCGGCGTCATGATCCGACATCGGAGTGCTGGCCGCGAGGTGCAGGACGAAGCCCGCGCTACCCGGTTCTCCCTTGCCCAACGGCTCTAGGTGGGCGGTCCACTGTCGCTTCGAACCCGGAATACGGCACTGCGCCCCGTCGAGGAGGCGCCAGTGCAGGGGTTGTTCGTAGTCCTTGGTGGGCAAGTCGACGAGGTCCGTCCAAGGCTGCCCGAACGCCGCGAGCGAGCGATTGCGAAAATCCGCCAGATCCGCCGCTTCCGTATCGACCGACAGGATCGCTTGATTGCTGTCGAGCCTTGCCGTGCATTCGGCAAGGTGGCGATTGACCTCGATCTTGCGTCGATCCGCATCGATCTCGTTGTCGGGTGGCAATTGTTCGCTCTGCCAACTCTCGATGACGATCTCGCAGCCACTGTCACCGCCATTGATTGGCGTAATTTCGGCCCAGGCAGTGATGCGGTTCTCGCCATCGATCGCCTCGAATTGACGCGCAAGCTTGAGCCCGTAGGACCGCGCTTTCTCCACCAGCGAAAGGAGCCCTGGAATTGCGATGGTAGAGCCGAGGCTTCCTCCGCAATCGCGGTTGAGCTGCGCAAGGACGCCGCTTGCCTCCGTGAGGCGATCTTCCTCGTCGCTACGCCCTTCGGCGATATGTCTGGTGGTCACGTTCATCCGCCGATCTCCGGCGCGGCATCGGAAAGCATGGAGCGCGCTTCGCTCGCAGTCAGGTTTGCCAGACCCGGCACGGGTGCCGCTTGGGGATGGAGCTGGAGCAGGACTTCGTCGACCTGCGACGGGGCAAGGCCGGCGGACCTGAGGCTCAGGGCGAGGCGCGTGACCTGCCTTGCATTGGTTGCCAGCACCACAAGCGTGCGCTCCTGGCCCGACTTCGCACCGAGCACCGTCAGGAAGAGCCCTACGCCAGCCTTTTCCGGCAGGAGTGCATCTTCCAAGCTCCGTCCCAGACCGGCAGCGAGGCGTGCCATGAGCGCGAGCCTCCCCGATCCTTCGTCGAAATCGCTGCGTAGCTTCGCTTCGGCACGGGTCAGCGCATCGGATGCCCGCCCGCCGTTATAGTCACGCCACGTGAGCAGGACCTGGTGAAAGAGATCGCCCGGCAATTCGGACAAGGGCAATTCCATACGCCGCTGTGCCTGTACAAAGCGTGCCTGCGCAGCCAGCGCAGACATCGCTGTGCTGGCAGTCGCGGCGTTTTCGCTGGCGATCAGTTTCTGCAACTCGGGCGAGAGCACCGGATCGATCCCGTATTGCGCTTCGAGCCTTTCGGTAAGTTGCCATTCTACCGCCAAGGCGTGGCAGTGCGACAGCAAGGCGGAATTGGCCTGTAAGTGCATCGCCAGAGCCTCACCGTGGCGTTCGGCAAAAGCCTCCCTCCCCGATTGACCCGTTGCCTGCGCCTGTACCCGAAGGATCTGCCAGGCGAGATCGTTGAGCATGCCGCGCAAGCGGGCAAGGATCTCGTCGCTGAACAGCGAATGGTCGGGCGTGGACAGCAAATGTCCGAGAATAGGTTCGATGCGCGAAAGCGTCTGGTCGCCGCGGGACAGCGCAGCACGCAGGTCACCCTCAGCGTCATCCCTGGTCCCAGCAAAGTCCTTCGCCATCATCATTCTCCGCGCGTAGCAGTTCGTTGGTTAATTCGGGGTTAGTCCTTGCGAAAGGGCCCGAAAAACCTGGTGACGAGAACAAGCAAGGCAATGGCGGCAGCAGCTTGAGCGCCGAAGCCGAGGAAAGCAGCCGGAGCAAGCAGGAAGCCAAGCAATATCCGGTCGGCGTAGGTGCGCCTCCAAACTTCGCTCCCGTGCCGTTCCCCGAGCCTAAGAAGGCCAAGCAGAACGAGCGGGACGAAAACCCGCGTGAGTTCACTTTCCTCGGATGATGCCAAGTATATCAATAGGATGAAAATTACATCTAAAGAAGATTCGAGGAGCTTGAGCAACGGGCTACGCTTGGCGGCGACCTGTCCCTTGTTGGCTACGCGTTCGACGACACGTCCCATACGCGCAAACAAGGCAGCCATCGTCACCAGCGCCAGGCCGACAGCTGGCATGGAGAACGCACCTGCAGCGATCGAGAAAAGCGTGAACACGCCCGATGCGACCACCGGACCGTTCTCCCCGCGTCCACCCACTATGTCTCGTGCGAGACGCGTCCCCGCGCGCTCTGCAATCGCAATACCCGGGGCATGGAAGGACACAGGTTCGCGCTGTGCCTCGATCCAGCGCAATTCCCTGGCGGCCAGCCCTTCGCGCGTCGCGTCGATCGTCCAGTCGTTTTCGTCCACGAGTTTACGTTCTGCAGGAACAAGCCTCGTCCCGGATTGAAGCGCAAGCCGCATCAGGACCGACGGGACGTCGATATCCGGCTCCATTTCGACGAGACGCTCTACCAGATTGCCCCGTGTCAGCAGCACTCCGCTCCAGGCGAATTCGGGATCGATCCGCTCGAAACCGGCGGGAACCGCTATGTCCGCGGGAAAAGCGATAACGGCAGGCTTCGTCAGCAGACGTTCTGTCGTGGCAGCATCTGGTAATACGCCGGAAGCGATTACCAATATCTCGTCGGTCGCAGTTACCAGGCCCGACAGCTTTGCCGGTTCACGCAGCGCCATGAACTTGGCACCTGCACGTTCTGCACGGTGCTGCAATTCGATCACTTCACGGCCGATACCATCGGCCATGCAGGCCACCGCCTCGCATCCAAGCGAGAGAGCAAGGTCGAGCTGGCGGTCGATGACACGGGCCCCTGCGAAGGGGACGAAAGCCGGTCTCATCCGTCCGGGCCTGGGATCCCGGTCGAGAGTAGACAGCAAGGCAATGCGCACGACTTATGTTCTCCGACGACGTGGGCCGACCTTAGAAGCACAGCGCAAGAGTGGAAAGCAGCGAGCTTTGCCGCCCTCGCCTATTCCCCGAATTTATGGATAAACGCCTCGATCGAGCTGATGACCGTTGGCTCTCCCGGCGCTGCTTGCAGAGCTCCTTGGGCCAAATCCATCAACTCGTCAGCCGCGAAGCTGGCCGCAAGGCCCCGCAGGCGCTCTGCCGCCTGGTACCAGTTTGCATCGCAACGAGCGCGTTTCAGCAGGTCCAGTCGCTGTTCGACACTGCCAAGAAAGGCGGCGCGCAGCTCTCCTGCGATCGCGGCGTCCTCGCCGGCTGCCTTGGCCAAGGCACTGTCAAAACTGGCAGAATGGTAAGCCATGGGCCTGCGAAATACGGCGAACCGAGTTAAAGAGGCTTTAAGGATACGGCAAAAGTGGTAGCCTTGCCGACTATGAGAAAGCGTTCGCACATCAGTGTCGTCGAGGGTGAGCCTGCAGCCGAAGCGGTGCAGGAGCCGGAAGCTCTTGAACTTCAAGAGGAATTTGTCGAAACCGAGGAATGGTTCGACGAAGAGCCCGAGCCTATGTCGCGCGCCGGGTGGATTGCCCCTGCCCTCGCCGCCATTCTGACTGCAGCATGGAGCGGCTTCTACGCCTGGGCGCATCGCGCGGAAATTCTTGCCGGGGGGACGCCTCAGCAATGGAGTGCATGGATCACGGCATGGGCCATTCCGGTCCTGCTGATCGTTTCCCTGCTGATGCTTGTGCGCCGCAATTCGACCGTGGAAGCCCGCCGTTTCGGTGAGGTATCGCGCTCGCTCTCCGAAGAATCGGCCCGCCTCGAGGCCAAGTTGGCAGTCGTGAACCGCGAACTGAGCCTCGCGCGCGAATTCCTCGAGAGCCAATCTCGCGATCTCGAATTCGCAGGTCGCTCTGCAAGCGAACGCCTTTCGGAGCATGCCGACCGGTTGCAAAGCCTCGTGCGTGACAATGGCGAGCAGGTCGACGCGATCGCCAGCGTCAGCTCTACAGCTCTCGACAACATGACCCGCTTGCGTAACAGCCTGCCCGTCATCGCCACTTCGGCCAAGGATGTGACAAACCAGATCGGCGGCGCCGGACGCAATGCACAGGAACAGCTCGACAAGCTCGTCGAGGGTTTCGAGCGCCTCAACGAATTCGGTGCGGCCAGCGAGCGCCAGGTCGCCTCCCTTCGCGAGCGGGTCGACGAAGCTGTCGAAGCGTTTTCCGCACAGGCTGGCGATCTCGAACGGATCGCCGAAGAACGTTTCGCAGCCCTTCGCGAAGGCAGCGATGCCGCACGCGCAGATCTCGACAGTCGCGAAGTGGAAGCACTCGCGGCGATCCGCACGCGCTCCGAAACCCTGCGTAGCGAACTGGCCGAAGCCCAGCAGACCGCCAATGCGGAGGAAGAGCTGGCCCTGTCATCGATGCGTGAACGTTTCACTGCACTGCGGGTCGAAGCCGCGCAGGCCTCGGGCGCGATCCGCAAGGGCGAAGAAGGCGCAATGGATGCGTGGAGCACGCAGGTCGCCGAAATGAAGGATCGCCTAAGCGGTGCCGTGGCTGAAATCGAGAAGATGGACGCCGCCGTTATCCAGGCGGCGACTGCGCGCCTCAACGTGCTGTTCGAGCGGGCAGAGACGATCAACACCCAGATCAGGGCCAATGGCGAAGCACTGGATCATGGGGCGGAGCAACGCCTCGCAGCCCTTGGCGAAGCGCAGGATCGCATCAGCCAGGAGCTGGCCGCAAAACTCGCAGCAATCGACGAGGCAATTGCCGAACGCCGCGAAGCCCAGCGCAACCAGATGACCGTTATCGCCGCTGAAGGCGACGCGCTGGCCGACAAGATCGCCGACCTGGGAACGACATTCGAAACGGTCACTGATCAGGGTCGCGAAGCAAACGAAACCATCGCCAATGCTATCGAGGCTCTGAACGAGAAACTCGCCGGAAGCCGCGAGGCTCTCGACGGGACAGACGCTGCTGTCGCCACTCTCACCGATTCAAGTGTGCGCCTCCTCGAGCTGATACAGGCGAGCGCGCGCCAGAGCCGCGAGGATTTGCCGGTAGCCATGGCAGCGTCGGAAGATCGCCTTGCCCAGATCGAGCGCCGGACTACGGAAATCCGCGACCTGCTCGAGCAGGCCCGCCAATCGGGTGATACGCTGACCGAAGGTATGGCGGACGTCGAACGCCGCACGCAAGAGGCGATGGAAGGGTTCGAGAACTTCCAGTCCGGCTTCGGAGAGACCGCAGCGGCCCAGGTCGACAGCGTCGAGCGCCTGCGAACAGGTGTGACAGCCCTTTCTGCCGAGAGCGAACAGCTCGCAGAACGCGTTCAGGGTGAATTGCGCACAGCGATCGCGGCTTTGGAAACCAGTGCTCGCGAAGCGATGGCGGCAATCGAGAGCGAAGAAACAGCGCGGGTTGAAAACCTCGCCAAGTCGGTTGCGGAACGCAGCGCTGAAGCCATCGACAATGCCCTGGCCGAACACACCGACACCGCCCTCGCCCGTCTCGACGAGGCGCGCAGGCGGTCAACGGATGCAGCTCGCGATGCGACCAAGCAGCTGCGCGACCAGCTCAAGCGCCTGAACGACCTTACGGGCAATCTCGAAGCCCGCATCTCGCATGCGCGCGAGAAAGCCACCGACAGTGTCGACAGCGATTTCTCGCGCCGTGTCGCGCTGATTACGGAAAGCCTCAATTCCAACGCGATCGATATTTCCAAGGCGCTATCGGCAGAAGTCACCGATAGTGCGTGGGCCAGCTATCTACGCGGAGATCGCGGGATCTTCACGCGCCGCGCTGTCCGCCTGATCGACAATGGCGAGGCGCGCGAAATTGCGGAGCTGTACGATGAGGATCCGGACTTCCGGGAACACGCCAACCGCTACATCCACGACTTCGAGGCATTGCTGCGCAACCTCCTGTCCACGCGCGACGGCAACGCGATCAGCGTGACCTTGCTCTCCAGCGATATGGGTAAGCTTTACGTGGCCATGGCGCAGGCGCTGGAACGCCTGCGCAACTAGGCAGGCTACCGGCCTACAGTCGGTCCCCAGAAGATCAGGTCTTCCGCCTCGATCCAGCCATAGGCGTAATTCAGCACGTAAAGCGTGGTGAGCACGATCGACAGGATCGTTGCGCGAACTGCAATGACGCCGGGCCTGAAATTGACTGGGGCACTGTCTGCCTGCCCCGGCACTTTCTCCGCGCCGACTTCATCCGGTGTCTTGATTCCGAAGGGCAACAGCACGAAGGCGCTGACGACCCAGAAGAGGACATAAATCGCGACTATCGAAGTCCACTGCATCGGGAGTCCCATGGCTCTTACCCCAGGTTCTCTGGCAGGAGGACACGTACCTGAGGGCGCTTGCCCGACCAGCGCTGGGCCGCACGACGGGCAGCGAGCCGCGCCGCTTCATGCACAGACGATGCACTTCTGGCGTCCTTGCCCTTGAGCTTGCCGAGCGCCTCGCGGATATCTGCCAGCGCTTCTTCGGTGAAATCGCCGTAATCCTCGTCGAGAGGCAATCCCAGGCTGTCGATCCGCGGAGACAGGTCGCTGTCGAGGGCGACGATCACCACGCCTTCGTGCATGATCCGGCGACGCATGACGATCGCATCGCCATCGGCCGGGGCGATTATGTCGCCGTCGAGGACAAGACGCCCCGCCCTCACCTTTGCAATCGTGCCCGGAGCACCGGGTGCGAGGCGCACGATATCGCCGTTCTGCTGGACCACGGCATCGGGGATGCCGTTCTCGCGGCCTAGCCTTGCCTGCTCCTGCATATGCCGCATCTCGCCATGGACCGGCACCAGAATTTCCGGGCGCAGCCAACCATAGAGGGCTTCGAGTTCCGGACGGCCGGGATGGCCCGACACGTGGATCAAGCTCTGCCGGTCGGTCACCATGGTCACCCCCTTGGCCGCGAGGCGGTTCTGGACCGCGCCGATGGAAAGTTCATTGCCGGGGATCTGGCGACTGGAGAACAGGACAACATCGCCAGGGACGAGTTGCAGCGGATGGTTGTCTTCGGAGATACGCGACAATGCCGCTCGCGGTTCACCTTGGCCGCCGGTCGCCAGGATCATGACTTCACCGCGGGGCAGGCCCATGGCGGTATCGAAATCAACCGGCTCGGGCAGATCTTCGAGGTAACCGTTCTGCTGCGCCACTTCGATGATGCGGTCGAGCGAACGCCCTGCGACGCACAGCTGCCGCCCGGTTTCTCGGGCGACATTGCCAAGGGTTTGCAGGCGGGCGACATTACTGGCAAAGGTCGTCACCAGGACACGCTTGCCCTTGTGCCGCTGCACCTCTTCGAGGAGCCCCTTGTAGACCGCCCCTTCGGAGCCGCTGGGCGACGGATTGAAGACATTGGTGCTGTCGCAAACCAGCGCCAGCACGCCATCGTCGCCGATCTCGGTAAGCTCTTCTTCAGTGGCGGGCTCGCCGATGATGGGATCGTCGTCCAGCTTCCAGTCGCCGGTATGGAATATCTTCCCGTACGGCGTATCGATCAGAAGCGCGTTGCCCTCGGCAATCGAGTGAGCAAGCGGGATGTAGGTAATTTCGAAGGGTCCGACCTGGAAACTGCCGTGGTCTTCCTCGATCTCGTGGAGTTCGATTTCGCCAAGCAGGCCCGCCTCTTCCAGCTTTCGCCGCACCAGTTCCATCGTGAACGGCGTCGCATAGATCGGCACGCCGAGGTCGGCTGCAAAATACGGCACCGCGCCGATGTGATCCTCGTGCGCATGGGTGAGCACGATGGCTTCGAGCTGCTTCGTCCTCTCTTCGATGAAGTCGAGGTCGGCGAAGACGAGATCCACGCCGGGATACTCGCCGCCCGAAAAGGTCATGCCAAGGTCGACCATCAACCACTTGCCGTTGCAGCCGTAGAGGTTGACGTTCATCCCGATCTCGCCCGAGCCACCAAGGGCGAGAAACAGCAGTTCGTCTTCGGGGGTAAAATTCTTTTTCAAGTGGATGCCCTTTCAGCCAGCATGGCGAGACCATCCAATGTGAGGTCGCTATCGACCTCGTCGAACAGGTCGGTAATTTCATCGAACAGGAGTGCCAGTCCGCCGGTTGCGACGACTTTGGCCGGTCGGCCTATCTGGCGCCTCATGCGCTCTACAAGGCCCTCTATAAGGGCTACATAACCCCAGAACACGCCTATCAGCATCTGGTCTTCGGTATTGCGACCGATGACGTTCTCATCATCGGGTTTCCTGATCGCGATACGCGGCAGTTTTGCCGTGTTCCCGACCAGCGCATCGAGCGAAAGATTGATCCCCGGGGCAATGATTCCGCCCTTGTAAGCGCCTGTGAAATCCACCGCATCGATAGTCGTCGCCGTGCCGAAGTCGATCACGATCAGGTCGCCTTTGTACTTCTCATGGGCAGCAATGGTGTTGAGGGCGCGGTCTGCGCCAAGCGTTCGCGGATCGTCGACATCGATCGCAATACCCCATTCCGCTTTGTCCTGCCCGGCGATGAGCGGATCGATACCGAAGTATTTTTGCGCCAGCACAGTGAGATTGTGGATGGATCGCGGAACGACCGATCCAACGATGATCTGATCGATGTCTTCCCGGTCATGTCCCTGAAGTTCGAGCAGTCGCAGCAGCCAGACGGCATATTCGTCACCGGTCCGGCGGGGATCGGTCGCGATACGCCAGCGCGCCTTGATCTCTCGTCCTTCGAAAAGCGCGAAGACCACATTCGTATTTCCGACATCGGCTGCAAGCAGCATGGATCAGCCCTCCTCTCGTGCCAACATCACGTCACCAGCGTGGATGACCTTCACTTCGCCATCAGACAACCGCAATTGCAATGCTCCGGTTTGATCGAGCCCTGCAAACGCGCCCTTGATCGGTTGTTCCCCAGGGGGCTGAACATGAAGCAGCGTACCGTGACGGTGTGCAGCCAGTTCCCAGCGGCGGATCAGGGGCGCAAGGCCGAAGGTGCGCCAGCGCTCCAGCTCGGTGTCGAACTGGCGAGCGAGCGAATTTGCGAACTGGTCTCGATCCGGCGCCGGTCCCGAAGCCGATAGAGCGATTGTTTCGCGGTCTGGAAGCTCCGGCGCTTTCGCAAGGTTCACGCCTATGCCGACCACGATGATATCGCCCTCGCGCTCGAGCAAGATACCTGCGAGCTTGGCGCCGCGCATGAGGACGTCGTTCGGCCATTTAAGAGCAATTGCGCCGGGCTCCCCGACCATCGAGATCACGGTTTCATAGACCGCCAATCCGGCAACGAGAGCAAGGCTCGCCGGAGCAGGATCCGAGGGGCGGACCTCCACCATGGTCGACCCCATGAAGTTCCCGGCCCCGTCGAACCATGCCCTGCCCTGCCGGCCCTTCCCGGCCAGTTGGCGGTCTGCAACGAGCCAGCTTCCCTCGCTGACGCGGTCGCCCCGACGAACGCGCTCCAGCAGATCCGCGTTGGTCGAACCAGTTTCGGCTAGGAACTCGATCAAGCTGCGAAGGACAGGGCCTGGGCGGCAGCGTCAGCCGCCGCACCCAGCCATGGCGTGAGCAGGTAACCGAGCGGGGAGATAACCAGAACGCAAAGGCCGAGAACCACCCAATGGGAAACCGGCGCTTTTGCAGGTGCTGCACCCTTGGGTTCGTCGAAAAACATCACCTTGACGAACTTGATGTAATAGAATGCGCCGATAACGCTGGCGGCGATACCGATAGCGGCCAACGCAATCATGTCGGCCTGCACGGCTGCCTGGAACACCACGAACTTGCCCCAGAACCCGAACAGCGGCGGAATACCCGCAAGGCTGAACATCAGCGCAAGCAAGCACCAGGCAAGTGCCGGGCTGCTGGTGGACAGGCCGGAAATGTCGTCGAATGTGGCGAGCGCCTCGCCCTTGTCGTTACGCAGCATGAGCAAGGCAACGAAGCTGCCGAGCGTCATGAAGACATAGATCGAAAGGTAGACGAGCACGCCGGAAATCCCGGCCGGTGTCGCGGCGGCAAGGCCGATGAGGATGAAGCCTACGTTGTTGATCGAAGAGTAGGCCAGCAAACGCTTTAGGTTCTGCTGCCCGATGGCGCCCAAAGCGCCCACAACGATGGAAGCCAAGGCCGCGAAGATTACGATCTGCTGCCACGCTTCTGCCTGTCCGCCGAACGGCACCGCCGCCATCCGGACCAGCATGGCGACCGCAGCGACCTTGGGTGCGCTGGCGAAGAATGCCGTGACCGGCGTCGGCGCGCCTTCGTAGACGTCAGGCGTCCACATATGGAAGGGAACTGCGGCGACCTTGAAGGCTAGGCCGGCGAGCACGAACACGACGCCAAAGAGTGCGCCGGTCGAGAAGTCTGCGTCGAAGGCAGCCCTCACCCCATCGTAGCTCGTAGTGCCGGAGAAACCGTAGACGAGGCTGACGCCGTACAGGATGATACCCGAGGCGAGGCCACCGAGAATGAAGTACTTCAGACCGGCTTCGCTGGACTTGTCATCGCGCCGCGCGAAGCTCGCGAGGACATAGGACGAAAGGCTCGAGAGCTCGAGACCGATATACAGCGTCATCAGGTCGACCGCCGAAACCATGATCCCCATGCCGACTGCGTTGAACAGCATCAGCACGGCGAATTCTCCGCGGAACTGGCCGCGATCCTCGAAGTAGCGAGGGGCCACGATCAGGCAGGCAATGGTCGCGATGTAGACGAGCGATTTCGCGAAAATGCTGAAAGCATCGACTTCCAGCAGGCCGCCGAATGCCGCAGCGCCTACGCCATCATTGGCGAGCGAGAGGTTGAAGATCAGGGCGCCGAAAAGTGCGGTAACCGCGGCGATCGTAATGGCGCGGGCCGAAGAGCGGGTCGTCCAGGCGGTGGCGAGCAGGAGGATCAAGCCGGCAATCGACAGCCCGATTTCCGCACCGGTCAGGTAGAGCGAGTTAGCGTAGGACATCAGTGCTCTCCCTCCGTTCCGTGCTCTGCAGCGATATAATTTGCAGCATGTTCGTCAGGCGTCCCTACCGTCAGTGCGCTGTCATATTCGGGCGCGACGCTGGCAAGGCGGGCTTCGAGAGTGGCAATGTCCTGGCGCATCGGGGCGAGGAAACTTTCCGGATAGACGCCCATCCACAGCACGGCGGCGGCGATGGGTGCGAGCATTGCCCATTCGCGGGCATTGAGATCCGGCATCCGGGCAGCGTCGGCATTGACCTGCTCACCGAATGCCACGCGGCGATAGAGATAAAGCATATAGGCAGCGCCAAGGATGATGCCCGTGGTGCAGACCAGCGTCACAAATGTCGAAACCTTGTAGATGCCTGCAAGGGCGAGGAACTCGCCGACGAAGTTGCTGGTCCCCGGCAGGCCGATCGATGCCATGGTGAACAACAGGAAGAAGAGCGCGTATTTCGGCATGTTGATCGACAGGCCGCCGTAGCGGGCGATCTCACGCGTGTGCAGACGGTCGTAGATGACGCCAACGCACAGGAACAGCGCACCCGATACAAGGCCGTGGCCGAGCATGACCATCATCGCGCCCTCCAGCCCCTGCACGTTGAATGCGAAGAGGCCGACGGTCACGATCGCCATGTGGGCGACGGACGAATAGGCGATGAGCTTCTTCATGTCCTCCTGCACCAGCGCGACGAGCGAGGTGTAGATGACGGCGACCATAGAGAGTGCAAAGACCAGCCACGCGAGATCCGCGCTGGCATCGGGGAACATCGGCAGGCTGAAGCGGATGAAACCGTAACCGCCGAGCTTCAACAGCACGCCAGCCAGGATGACCGAACCCGCAGTCGGAGCCTGGACATGGGCATCGGGAAGCCATGTGTGGACCGGCCACATCGGCATCTTCACCGCAAAGCTCGCGAAGAACGCCAGCCACAACCACAGCTGCGCATCGACCGGGAAGTCGTACTGCATCAGTGTGGGAATATCGGTCGTGCCCGCCTCGTTCACCATCCACAGCATGGCGATCAGCATCAGCACCGAACCGAGCAGGGTGTAGAGGAAGAACCTATACGAGGCGTAGATACGGTTATCGCCGCCCCAGACGCCGATGATCAGGTACATCGGGATCAGGCCGGCCTCGAAGAAAATGTAGAACAGGAACAGGTCCTGCGCGGCGAATACGCCGATCATCAACACTTCCATGAGCAGGAAGGCCGCCATGTATTCGCCCACACGCTTGGTGATCGAATCCCAGCTGGCGAGGATGCAGATCGGCATCAGGAATACCGACAGCATGATCAGCATCAGGGCTATGCCATCGATGCCGAGGGCATAGCTGAACCCGGCGAAGAGTTCGGCGCGTTCGACGAACTGCCATTGAGCGCCGCCGATCTCGTAATTAAGCCACAGCAGGATGCCGAGCGCGAGATTGAACAGCGTCGCGAACAGCGCGACCATTCGCGCGCTGCCGGCATTCAGGAACAGGCAGGCGATGGCCGCAACCAGCGGCACGGCGAGCATGAGCGAGAGGATGGGGAACTCCATCAGAACAGCACCCAGGTGACGGCGGCGACAAGTCCGAGGAGCATCACCAGCGCATAGCTATACAAATATCCGGTCTGGAACTTCTTGGCGCCCACTGCACCTTTCTCGACCATCCAGGCAACGCCGTTGGGGCCGAAGCGGTCGATCGTGCCGACGTCGCCCAGTTTCCAGAACTGGCGGCCCAGCCAGAAGGCAGGAACCACGAAGAGGTAGTGATAGAGCTCGTCGAAATACCACTTGTTGTAGAGGAAGCGGTAGATCGGACCGAGCTGTTCGGCTGCCTTGCCTGGGATCGAAGTGTCCTTGATGTAGGCGAGCCAGGCGACGAACAAGCCGATCAGCATCACGATCAGGGCTGCATACTTCACCGCATAGGGCACGGCGTGCATCGCGTGGATCAGGGCTTCGTTGTAGAAGATCGAACCGCCCCAGAACGCTGCACTGTCGAGGAATGCAGGTGCAAACACCTGGCCTGCTGCAATCGCACCGATCGACAGCACCCCGAGCGGGATCAGCATCGAGATCGGGCTTTCATGCGGGTGATAGCCACCGGTCGTGTCCTCGCCCGCTTCTTCGGGGGTCTTGTGGACCGAATGCTGGATGTGCTCGCTCTCGATCCAGCGCGGCTTGCCCCAGAAGGTAAGGAACATCAGGCGCCAGCTGTAGAAGCTGGTCAGTAGCGCTGCGAAAACGCCCATCCAGAAAGCGAAGCTCGCCATTTCCGTGCCCCGCGCAAACGCGACTTCGATGATGGCATCTTTGGACCAGAAACCAGCAAACCCGAGGTGCAGATCGTAGATACCGACACCGGTAATCGCCAGCGTACCAGCCATCATGGCCCAGAAAGTCAGCGGGATGTGCTTACGCAGATTGCCGTAATACCGCATGTCCTGTTCGTGGTGCATCGCGTGGATGACCGAGCCTGCACCGAGGAACAGCAGCGCCTTGAAGAAGGCGTGCGTGAACAGGTGGAACATGGCCGCGCCATATGCGCCCACCCCTGCGGCAAAGAACATGTAACCGAGCTGCGAACAGGTCGAGTAGGCGATGACGCGCTTGATGTCCCACTGTGTCGTGCCGACGGTCGCCGCGAAGATACAAGTTGCAGCACCTACGAAAGTCACCATCGCGAGCGCGATGGGCGCGGTTTCGAACATAGGCGACAGGCGGCAGACCATGAAGACACCTGCGGTGACCATGGTCGCCGCGTGGATCAGCGCGGAAACGGGCGTCGGGCCTTCCATTGCGTCTGGCAGCCAGGTG
This sequence comes from Qipengyuania seohaensis, assembly GCF_002795865.1. NCBI lineage: Bacteria > Pseudomonadati > Pseudomonadota > Alphaproteobacteria > Sphingomonadales > Erythrobacteraceae > Qipengyuania > Qipengyuania seohaensis. The sequence continues at coordinate 2,862,568 of NZ_CP024920.1, read as the reverse complement.
TGCAGGCCAAGCTGGGCCGACTTACCCATCGCGCCGATGAACAGCAGGATGCACAGGACATCCATGGTGTGCACGCGCAGGCCCAGGAAACCGATGGTCGCGCCGCTCATGCCGGGAGCCGCTTCGAGGATTTCGGGGATCGAGACCGTGCCGAAAACCCAGAAGATGCCGAAGATACCCATCATGAAGCCAAGGTCGCCGACGCGGTTGACCACGAAGGCCTTGATCGCCGCAGCATTCGCACTGGGCTTCTTGAACCAGAAACCGATCAGCAGGTAGCTGGCGAGGCCCACCCCTTCCCATCCGAAAAACATCTGGACCAAATTGTCGGCGGTCACCAGCATCAGCATGGCGAAGGTGAAGAGCGAGAGATAGGCAAAGAATCGCGGCTGGTCCGGGTCCTCGTCCATGTAACCCCAGCTATAGAGGTGGACGAGCGCCGAGACGGTCGTGATGACCACAAGCATGACCGCAGTGAGCGTATCGACGCGCAGCGCCCAGTCGAAGCTCAGCGCACCCGATTGGATCCAGGTAAGGACTGGGACGACGGTCGCTTCGGCATTGCCGGACCAGAACGACAGGAAGATCGGCCAGCTGAGGGCGCACGAGATGAACAGGCCACCCGTGGTGATGCTCTTCGCGAACACACTCGGCGCGCTCTTATTGACCAGTCCTGCGACAATTGACGCGACCAGCGGCAGGAATACGATGACGAGGATCGATTGCACGTTTGCTTACCCCTTCATCCGGTTCGCATCATCGACCGCAATCGTGCCGCGGCCACGGAAATAGATCATCAGGATCGCCAGACCGATGGCGGCTTCGGCAGCAGCAACGGTCAGGATGAACATGGCGAAGACCTGCCCGACCAGATCGCCGAGGAAGGCGCTGAATGCGACCATGTTGATGTTCACTGCAAGCAGGATGAGTTCGATCGCCATCAGGATAATGATGATATTCTTGCGATTGAGGAATATTCCCAGGACGCCGAGCACGAACAGGATCGTGCTGACGACGACATAATGTTCGATGCCAATCACAGCTCGACTCCCTTGCCCACTTCGGGCTGTTTCATGACGGTTGCCTCGTCCGGATTGCGGCGAACCTGCTTGCCGATGTCCTGCTGCCCGCGCTTCGATTTGGAAGGACGGTGGGTCAGGACGATCGCGCCGATCATTGCAACCAGCAGGATGATGCCCGCGATTTCGAACAGGAACACATACTTGGTGTAGAGCAGCGCACCGATCGCGGCAGTATTGCTTTCGGCCACGACAGAAGCATCTCCCGCAGGCGGCGTACCGAGGTTGATCGAGCCGACGTTATAGGCGCCGATGCCCAGCACCAGCTCAGCGAGCAGTATCAGCGCCACGACGATGCCAAGCGGGAAGTTGCGAATGAACCCTGCGCGCATGGCCGCGACATCGATGTCGAGCATCATGACCACGAACAGGAACAGCACGGCGACCGCCCCGACGTAGACGATGACCAGCAGCATCGCGATGAACTCGGCGCCGACCAGGACCATGAGGCCGGCGGCGTTGAAGAAGGCGAGGATGAGCCACAGGACGGAATGCACCGGATTGCGGGCCGTGATTACCATCACGGCCGATGCAATCATGATGATCGCGAACATGTAAAAGGCGATAGTCTGGATCATGTTGCCCCGGTTACGGTTGCGGCGCGGTTAGCGATAGGGTGCGTCGGCTTCAAGGTTTGCGGCGATGGCCCGCTCCCACTTGTCACCATTCGCGAGCAGCTTGGCCTTGTCGTAAAGAAGCTCCTCGCGGGTTTCGGTTGCGTATTCGAAGTTCGGACCTTCCACGACCGCATCCACCGGGCAGGCTTCCTGGCAGAAACCGCAGTAGATGCACTTCGTCATGTCGATGTCGTAGCGCGTCGTTCGGCGGCTGCCGTCTTCGCGCGGCTCGGCCTCGATCGTGATGGCCTGGGCCGGGCAGACCGCTTCGCACAGCTTGCACGCGATGCAGCGCTCTTCCCCGTTGGGATAGCGGCGCAGGGCATGCTCGCCGCGGAAACGCGGGCTCAGCGGGTTCTTCTCGAACGGATAATTGATCGTGACCTTGGGCTTGAAGAAATACTTCAGCGTGAGGGCGTGCGCTTTCACGAACTCCCACAGGGTGAACGATTTGATCAGATGGGCGACGCTCATGCGGCGGCTCCGAAGTGACCGGTCGCCATGAGGTAACCGGAAATGACGAGGACGAAAACGAGGCTCAGCGGCAAGAATACCTTCCAGCCCAGGCGCATCAGCTGATCGTAGCGATAGCGCGGGACGGTCGCCATGACCCAGCTGAACATGAAGAAGAAGAAAAACGCCTTCAGCAGCAGCCAGACGATGCCCGGAATATCGAACCAGGGAATGAGGTCGATATCGAGCGGCGGCAGCCAGCCCCCGAAGAACAGCAGCGCGTTGAGGATGCACATCAGCAGGATGTTCGCATACTCGCCGAGCCAGAAGAGCGCGAAGCTCATCGAGCTGTATTCGGTCTGGTAGCCAGCGACGAGTTCCGATTCCGCCTCGGTAAGGTCGAAAGGAACGCGCTGCGTTTCTGCCAGGCAGGAAATGAAGAACATCACCCAAATAGGAAAGATCAGCGGGTGAACCACATAGGCGTTTATGATGCCGAGGCCGAAGCCTTCCTGCGCACGCACAATGTCGTTGAGGTTGAAGGTGCCCGCAAACAGGACCACGCAGACGAGGATGAAGCCGATCGAGACTTCATAGCTGATCATCTGTGCCGACGCGCGCATCGCCGAGAAGAACGGATACTTCGAGTTCGAAGCCCAACCCGCCATGATGATGCCGTAGACCGACAGCGAACTGATCGCGAGGATGTATAGCAACCCGACGTTGATATCGGCCAGGACCATGCGTGCATCGAATGGGATCACGGCCCAAGCCGCCAGCGCGACAGTAAAGGTCACGATAGGCGCAAGCAGGAAGATACCCTTGTTCGCCGCGCTCGGGATAATGGTTTCCTGCAAGAAAACCTTCAGACCGTCGGCAAAGCTCTGCAGCAGGCCGAAGGGGCCGACCACATTGGGGCCGCGGCGCAGGTTGATTGCCGCCCAGACCTTGCGGTCGACATAAATGATCATGGCCACTGCCAGCATCAGGGGCAGCGCGATGAGCAGGATGCCGGCGACGGTGGCTACGCCCCACGCCCATTCATAGCTCATGCCGAGGGATTGGAAGAACTCGGTCATTTGCGACCTTCCATGTGAATATCGAACCGCACGAGAGCAGCGGCAGCGACCAACAGCCAGCTGCCGTAAAAGACATTATCGATTACCGGACCGCCGGAAAGGATCGTCGCGGCAACAGCCGCAACGAAAAACAGGATCAGGAAATGCGGTGTGAAACGCGCCACCATGCGTGTGAAAGGATCGCTCATTCTGCCGCCTCCGCAAGCTCACCGCCATGGAGCAGTTCGCTGGAACAACGCTGCATCACTTCGCTGGCACGCGCGATGGGGTTCGTGAGGTAGAAATCCTTGATCGGATAGGCGCTCATCGTACCTTCCGCCTTTGCCTTTGCGTCGGCCGTGGGAAGCGAGCCATAATCGGCCAGGCCTTCCTCACCGAGAGCCGGGACTTCAGCGATCATCGCAGACTGCAGCTGTGCGAAACTGTCGAAGCCGACCTCGACCTTGAGTGCATCGGCGAGCGCGCGCAGGATCGTCCAGTCCTCGCGTGCGTCACCCGGTGCGAATACCGCCTTTTCGGCGAACTGCACGCGGCCTTCGGTGTTGACGTAGGTCCCGTCCTTTTCGGCATAGCTCGCTGCCGGGAGGATGATGTCCGCCGAATGCGCGCCCTTGTCGCCGTGGTGCCCGATGTAGACCTTCAGCGTATCTGCAAACGGCTCGAAGTCCATTTCGTCAGCGCCGAGGCTGATGAGGACCCTGGGCTTGGCTTTGACGATGTCCGCCATGCCGCCCTTTTGCGCGAAGCCGAGCATCAGGCCGCCCATGCGCGCGGCGGAGAAATGCAGGACGTTGAAGTCCGCACCCCAATCGCTGGCAAGCGCCATTGCCTTGCCATGCGCGCCCTTGAGCGCACCGCCGCCGACGATGACCGCGCCGCGTTCGGCATTCTCGAATGCGTCCTCGACGTCCTTCGGGAGCTTGTTGAGAACGCCAAGGTCTTCACCAAGGAATTCGGCAGGATAGGTCGTGTCCCAATAAGGTCCGACGACGTAAACCTTCGCGCCGCGTTTCACGGCCTTGCGAATGCGTACGTTAACCAGCGGGGCTTCCCAGCGGATGTGGCTTCCGACAATCAGGATCGCGCCTGCGTGTTCAAGCCCCTCGAAGGTCGAGTTGAAATTGACCGCTGCAAGGTTCGACACGTCGTAATCCATGCCGGTCTGGCGGCCTTCGATCAGCTTCGAACCGCAGGCCTTAAGGAGCGACTTGGCGGCGAACATGGTTTCGCAATCGACCATGTCACCGGCGACGGCGGCAATGGCCTTGCCCGGCTTGGCCTTGGCGATGGCCTTGAAAGCCTCGTCCCAGGTCGCGGGCTGCAACTTACCCCGCTTGCGCATGAAGACCTTGTCGAGACGACGCTTGGACAGGCCGTCGACCATGTAGCGGCCCTTGTCGGACAGCCATTCTTCATTGACCGCATCGTTGACGCGCGGAAGCGCGCGCATGACTTCGCGGCCACGGCTGTCGAGGCGGATATTTGCGCCGACCGCATCCGAAACGTCGATGCTGAGTGTCTTCTTGAGTTCCCACGGACGCGCTTCGAACGCATAGGGACGCGAGGTGAGCGCGCCGACGGGGCAAAGGTCGATCACGTTCGCCGACAGCTCGTGCTCGGCTGCCTGCTCGAGATAAGTCGTGATCTGCATGTCCTCGCCGCGACCGACCGCGCCGATTTCGTCGACGCCTGCGATTTCCTCGCTGAAGCGCACGCAGCGGGTGCAGTGGATGCAGCGGGTCATGACCGTCTTGATAAGCGGGCCCATGTATTTTTCGGTCACAGCGCGCTTGTTCTCGTGATAGCGCGTCGCCCCGCGACCATAGGTCATCGACTGGTCCTGCAGGTCGCATTCGCCGCCCTGATCGCAGATCGGGCAATCGAGCGGATGGTTGATGAGGAGGAACTCCATCACCCCTTCGCGCGCGGTCTTGACCATCTGAGTGTCGGTGCGGATTTCCTGCCCCTCGGTGGCCGGAAGCGCGCAGCTCGCCTGCGGCTTGGGCGGACCGGGCTTCACCTCGACCAGGCACATGCGGCAGTTGCCCGCGATGCTCAGCCGCTCGTGATAGCAGAAGCGCGGAATTTCCTTCCCCGCAAGTTCGCAGGCCTGAAGGACGGTCGCGCCCTCGGGGACTTCTAGTTCCTGTCCGTCTACGGTGACTTTAGGCATTATTTGCACCTTCTGAGTGCTGTTCGTCTCCAATAGCACGGAGACTGCTCCAATTTTTCATCAGCACCCAAGCGGAAGCTCCGATGATTAAAAGCGAGACGAGCGCGGCCGTGCTGAAATTCGGAAAGAAGCCGGTATTCATTGCTATCGCGAGCACCCACCCCAACATGATTCCAGCAGCCCAAAGATATGCGCCAAGCCGCAGCATCTGCCACAATGCCACACCTGCAGCGACCGCAAGTACCTTCGGCAGTGCGAGCAGGAGCCATGTATTCACATCGTAAGGTTCCGCTGCGGTAGCGGCTCCATACAAGCTTCCAATCAGGGAAACGGAGAACACAAGTATCAAGTAGATCGCTAGGACTGTAATGGTGGTAGGCCGTGTTCTCATTCTGCGGCCTCCGCAAACTTGGCTTTATGTTCTTCGATCCGGCGTTCGAGCTCGGGGCGGAAGTGGCGGATGAGGCCCTGGATCGGCCACGCCGCCGCATCGCCCAGCGCGCAGATGGTGTGACCTTCGACCTGCTTCGTAACCTGCTGCAGCATGTCGATTTCCTCGATTGCCGCATCGCCTGTGCGCAGGCGTTCCATCATGCGCCACATCCAGCCCGTGCCTTCACGGCAGGGCGTGCACTGGCCGCAGCTCTCGTGCTTGTAGAAATAGCTTAGACGCGAAATCGCGCGGACGATGTCGGTCGACTTGTCCATTACGATGACGCCGGCCGTGCCGAGGCCCGACCCGAGGTCCTTGAGACCGTCGAAATCCATCGGCGCGTCCCAGATTTGCTCTGCCGGAACCAGCGGGACCGACGAACCGCCCGGGATGACGGCGAGGAGATTGTCCTTGCCGTCGATGATGCCGCCGCAGTGCTTCTCGATCAGCTCGCTGAACGGGATGCTGAGCGCTTCCTCGACCACGCAGGGCTTGTTCACATGGCCGCTGATCTGGAAAAGCTTGGTGCCCTTGTTATTCTCGCGGCCGAAGCTTGCAAACCAGCTCGCGCCGCGGCGTAGGATGGTCGGTACAACGGCGATCGATTCCACATTGTTGACCGTTGTCGGACAGCCATAGAGGCCCGCGCCTGCAGGAAACGGCGGCTTGAGGCGGGGCTGGCCCTTCTTGCCTTCGAGGCTTTCGATCATCGCGGTTTCTTCGCCGCAGATGTAGGCACCCGCGCCGCGGTGCAGGAACACGTCGAAATCATAGCCAGACTTCGAAGCGTTCTTGCCGATGAGGCCAGCGTCATAGGCCTCGTCGATCGCGGCCTGCAGCGTTTCGGCCTCGCGGATATATTCGCCGCGGATGTAGATATAGGCCGCCCTCGCCCGCATGGCGTAACCGGCGATCAGCGCGCCCTCGATCAATTTGTGCGGATCGTGGCGGATGATCTCGCGGTCCTTGCACGAACCGGGCTCGGATTCGTCGGCGTTGATGACGAGGAAGCTGGGACGACCGTCCTTCGATTCCTTCGGCATGAACGACCATTTGAGACCGGTCGGGAAGCCTGCGCCACCACGGCCGCGAAGGCCAGAAGCCTTCATTTCCTCGATGATATTGTCGTGCCCGCGCGCGATCAGCGACTTGGTATCGTCCCAGTCGCCGCGCTGCTGCGCAGCCTTCAGGCCCCAGTCCTGGAAGCCATAGAGGTTGGTAAAGATGCGATCCTTGTCAGCCAGCATTGCGATTCTTCCAGTTCCTGACTGTCACCCAGACACCTGCACACAAAAGTGCCGCGGCTATTACGTTTCCTACAAATCCTTCGATGCTGGTTGCGAGCACATAGGCAAGGCCAGCGAGCAGGGTTAACACGACGCCGTGAAAGATGATGATCGTGAGTTGTTGCCCGATGTCACGGTCACGCCACAAAATGAGCGGAGGCTGCGTTGATCCCTCGCCTTCGACATTCCGCGGTTGCAAAAGAGCTGAAAGTACCATCAGCGCCGTTGCCAGTAGCGATTTCGCTGACTCGTCCATTGGCGTTGCGAACCAAACGGCCGCGGATGCGAGCGCGAGAATTGATGCGGCAGCGGTGCGTAGCGGAAGCGCGATCATCCCATCCCCCCGAAGACTACGATGGCGGCGACAATCAGAATTGCCACGAGTGCCACGGTCTTGACGATACCCTTGAGCACCTTCCACGCGATGATCACGCCGACGATGGCGAGGATGATGGTGAGCCAGTCGGCGCTCATGACCATTCACTCCGGTAATCGTGGTTCGCGTCGACCATTTCCTTGAGGGTGGTCGGACCACCTTCAGGCTCGCTGGTCTTCTTGCCTTCGATCTGCGTTCCGGTCTTGGGCTGTTTGCCCGCGGCCAGCTCGTCGAGGATCTCGTCCAGACGCTCGGGCGTGAGGTCTTCGTAATTGTCGTCGTTGATCTGGGCCATCGGCGCGGTGGCGCAATTGCCCATGCATTCGACTTCGGTGAGCGTCCAGAGGCCGTCGTCGGAGACGTGGCCCTTCTTCATGCCGCGCTTCTTGCAGGTTTCGAACAGACCGTCCGAGCCGCGCAGCATGCAGGGCGTCGTGCCGCAAACCTGCACGTGGTACTTACCCACCGGCTTCATGTTGTACATGAAGTAGAAGCTGGCGACTTCGAGCACGCGGATCACCGGCATGTCGAGATAATCGGCGACATATTCGATCACCGGCAGCGGGAGCCAGCCCTGCGTGTTCGTTTCCTCACCGACCTGGCGCTGGGCGAGGTCGAGCAGCGGCATCACGGCCGAGCGTTGGCGCCCCTCGGGATAGCGCGCAATCGCCTTGTCCGCGCGTGCGCGGTAGCTTTCGTTGAACTCGAACGCGCCCCAGCGCTCGCGCAGTTCTGGAGTATCGGGTGCGGGATTGCGGTCAGCCATTGTTGCTGCTCTTATTGTTCGGATTAACGACAGCCATCAAACCGAAGACTGCAGCGATGAAAAGAAGGCCCAACCCGAACCCGCCGAGATCGAGGTCGGTAACACGCGCACCTAGATAAAGGACGAGAAAAACCCCCGCCAACACTGTATATTTCGCGCGCGTCACCGGTCACACTCCCCGAACACGACATCGATTGCGCCGAGGATGGCGGTGGCATCGGGCAGCATATGACCTTTGCACATGAAATCCATTGCTTGAAGGTGGCTGAAGGCCGTCGGGCGGATCTTGCAGCGATAGGGTTTGTTCGACCCGTCGCTGACGAGGTAGACGCCGAATTCGCCTTTGGGGCTTTCGGTGGCGACATAGACCTCGCCCGCAGGCACGTGAAAGCCCTCGGTATAGAGCTTGAAGTGGTGGATCAGCGCTTCCATCGACTGCTTCATCTCGGCGCGCTTGGGCGGCGATACCTTGCGGTCGCTGCTGGCGATCGGGCCGGTGGGCATGTCGCGCAGGCACTGCTTGATGATCTTCGCGCTTTCGTAAACTTCCTTCACGCGCACCACGAAGCGGTCGTAGCAGTCCGAATTGGTGCCGACGGGAATGTCGAATTCCATGCGGTCGTAGACGTCATAAGGCTGCGACTTCCTGAGGTCCCACGGGATACCGGCGGCGCGGATCATCGGGCCGGAGAAGCCCCAGGCCAGCGCGTCTTCCTTGCTGACCACGGCGATATCGACGTTGCGCTGCTTGAAGATGCGGTTGTCGAGCACCAGGCTCATCGCATCGCCGAACAGTTCGGGCAGCCGCGTGTCGATCCACTCGCCGATATCGACCAGCAGCTTTTCGGGCACGTCCTGGTGGACACCGCCCGGGCGCAGGTAAGCGTGGTGCATGCGCGCGCCGCTCATCCGCTCGAAGAAGTTCATGCAGTCTTCGCGCAGTTCGAACACCCACAGGTTCGGCGTCATCGCGCCGACGTCCATGACGTGCGCACCGATGTTGAGCATGTGGTTGCAGATGCGCGTCAGCTCGGCGAACAGCACTCGGATGTACTGTGCACGCTCGGGAACCTCGACATTCATCAGCTTTTCGATGGCGAGTACGTAGCTGTATTCCTGCGCCAGCGGCGAACAGTAATCCAGACGGTCGAAATACGGCAGCGCCTGCAGGTAGGTCTTGTGCTCGATCAGCTTTTCGGTGCCACGATGCAGCAGGCCGACGTGCGGGTCGATCCGTTCGATAATCTCGCCGTCGAGCTCCATGACCATGCGCAGCACGCCGTGCGCAGCAGGGTGCTGGGGACCGAAGTTGATCGTGTAATTGGTGATCGTTTCGTCGCCGGTAGTCGGCGATTCTTCGAGTTGGAAACCGGTACTCATGCGCAAATCCACTTGCCGGAGTAGGTGGCGGTGCTGCCATCGGCAGCGCTTACGGTGAGGTTGGCGGGACGCGAAGCCGCATCGCCTGCCTGCGGCGCAACCTGGACGGTCACGCCCTCACCTGAAAATATGGCGCCTGCCTTGATCGAATCGAGACCACCGGGGGCCGTGTCGAGCAGCGTCAGGCCGCCTCCAACGCGGATAACTGCCTTGCCGGGCAAGGTCGGTTCCTTGAGCGCGCTAGCCATCACGAGTTCGCGATTGCCATCCATGAAGGTGCAGCCGCCATCGCGCGGACCCATGTCGACATTGGCGATGTCGCGAAGCTGCTCGAGCTGGGTCACATTGGCACCTGCAGGAGGAGCCTGCTGAGCGACATTCGGCGCGTCGGCGTCCACCGATGCGGCAGGTGCTTGGCCCGCCCCATTGATGCGACTGGCGAAATCATCCGCACTTTCCTGCGGCGCAGGCTCGGACGAGCACGCCGCGAGCGCGAGCGCAGTCAGAGGAAGGACAAGCGCGCGCATCAATTGGCGCCCTTCTTCGGCTTTGTCGCCTTGGCGGTATCGGTCGTCTTGCCGACACGCTTCTTGCGCTTGGGCCGGTCTTCTGTCGGCTCAGGAGGCGGAGCATCGGCACCGCCGTCTTTTTCGGCAGGCGCATCGGCGCTGACCTTCTCGGCTGCCTTTTCGTCGGCCTTTGCACCGGCACCCGTCTGCTTGGGGCTTTCGGTGGTCTTGGGATCGTCGATTGGCGGCATATCCGCCTTTTCGTCGCCCGGAAGGACGTAATCCGCGCCTTCCCACGGGCTCATGAAGTCGAACTGGCGCAGGTCCTGAGCCAGCTTCACAGGTTCGTAGACGACGCGTTTCTCGTCTTCGGAGTACCGCAATTCGACATAGCCCGTGAGCGGGAAGTCCTTGCGGAATGGATGACCTTCGAAGCCATAGTCGGTCAGGATACGACGCAGGTCGGTATTCCCGTCGAACAACACGCCGTACATGTCGAAGACTTCACGCTCCAGCCAGCCCGCATTGGGCCAGAGAGTCGTCACGGTAGGCACCGGCGTGTCTTCCGAGGCACGGCACTTGACCATGATGCGATTGTTGGTGGTGACCGAAAGCAGCATGTAGACCACTTCGAACCGCTCATCACGGCTCGGGTAATCGACACCGGCGATTTCCATCAGCTGTTGGTATTCGAAATCATCGCGCAGGGTGCGCAGGACGCTCTCGATGCTGCCACGCTGGACGTGGACAAGCAGTTCGCCATGCTCTTCGTGCGCCTCGACGAGATGATCGCCAAGTGCAGCGGAGATCGTGTTCTTGAGGCCGTCGATCTGGGTAAATCGGGGCGCGGAATGAAGCGTTGCCATCTCTTCGCCCTTACCTCTCGATCGTGCCGACGCGGCGGATCTTACGCTGCAGCTGCATCACACCGTAGAGCAGCGCCTCTGCCGTCGGAGGACAGCCGGGCACATAGATGTCGACAGGCACGATGCGGTCACAGCCGCGAACCACGCTGTAGCTATAGTGATAGTAGCCGCCGCCATTGGCGCAGCTGCCCATCGAGATGACATATTTCGGTTCCGACATCTGGTCGTAAACCTTGCGCAATGCAGGCGCCATCTTGTTGCACAGTGTGCCGGCGACGATCATCACGTCCGACTGACGGGGTGATGCACGCGGTGCGACACCGAAACGCTCCATGTCATAGCGCGGCATGTTCACATGGATCATCTCCACCGCGCAGCACGCGAGGCCGAAAGTCATCCACCACAACGAGCCTGTACGCGCCCAATGGAACAGGTCCTCGGTGCTGGTGACGAGGAAGCCCTTGTCATTCACTTCGGTCTGGAGCGCGTTGAAATAGTCCTGGTCGGGCTGGCGCACATCGCCAGGCTGAGCCGTCGGTTGCAGAAGCGCGTCGCGTCCATGCGGGCTGGAAGTCATTTGCTGGCTCATATCAGTCCCAATCCAGTGCGCCCATCTTCCATTCGTAAGCGAGGCCGATCGCGAGAATAAGAAGGAAAATCACCATCGAAATCCAGCCCGTCCATCCGGTGATGTCGAGGCTGACAGCCCATGGGAAAAGGAACGAGGCTTCGAGGTCGAACAGCAGGAACGAGATCGCGACAAGATAGAAGCGAACGTCGAACTGGCTGCGGGCATCATCGAATGCGGGAAATCCGCACTCGTATTCGCTGAGCTTCTCCGCATCGGGAGCGTGCGCGCCGGTAAGGCGGGAAACGCCCATCGGCAGGAACACGAAGGCAGTCGAAAGGACGACTGCGATGAAGAGGAAGATCAGGATCGGTAGATATTGTTCGAGGTCGACCACGAATGATTCCTAAGCGGGGCTTGGTTCGGGCACGCCTCTAGGCTCCTCACGTGATGGGTGCAAGGGTCCGAAAGCCGCAATTCCCGTAAGTATGGTTGCAACGGATGCACATTCCGCTCCGGTGAGGGCGCGGTCCGTGCATCCGGATCGGTATTGAGCATTTGTCGGGCGCACCCGCGTCGATCACGAGAGCAGCGCGCGCCACGACAGCCTTTACTTCATCATCTTGTGGATGGCCTTGCGGGTGGCATCGCCATAAGGCGGCTTGAACCCTGCCAGCTTCGCGACGTCGATCTTTGGCTGGGTGTAGACGCTTCGGGCATGGCTGAATTCGCGGAATCCCTCGATACCGTGATAGCTTCCCATTCCGGAAGGACCGACCCCGCCGAACGGCAGATCATCCATGGACACGTGGAAGATCACGTCGTTGACGGTGACGCCGCCGCTGATCGTCTTCGTCAGGACCTTCGACTGCTCGTCGGAATCCTGCCCGAAATAATAGAGGCCCAGCGGACGATCGTGCTCGTTCACATAATCGATCGCCTCGTCCATGTGGCGGTAGGTCTTCACCGGAAGGACCGGGCCGAAGATTTCTTCCTGCATCGCCTTCATGTCCTCGGTCACGTTCTTGAGGATCGTCAGCGGCATCTTGCGGCTGTTGGTGTTCGAGAAATCCTCATTGCCCGGATTGACCTCGATGACCTCGGCACCTTTGTCGCGCGCGTCGGCAACCAGCCCCTGAAGGCGGTCGAAATGGCGGTCGGTGACAACACTGGCGTAATCGTCGTTGTCGAGCAGCGTGGGATACATGTTCGCCGTGCCCTGCCAGACCCCGTGGATCGCTTCGTCCTGCTTGCTTTCGGGGACGTAGAGGTAGTCGGGCGCAAGGCAGATCTGGCCCGCATTCATCATCTTGCCCATCGCGATGCGTTCGCCGGCCTTCGCGAAATCGGCGCTCTCACCCAGGAACACGGGACTCTTGCCGCCGAGCTCAAGGGTCACCGGCACGAGGTTCTTCGACGCCGCCTCCATGACTTTGCGACCGGTTGCTGTCGAGCCGGTGAATACCAGGTGGTCGAAGGGCATTTCCGAAAAAGCAGCCGCGATTTCCGGGCCCCCGGTGAATACGGCACACTCGTCTTCGGTGAAATATTCCGCGACCAGCTCCTTCATGAGCAGGCTGGTCTTCTCGGTGAACTCACTGGGCTTGATCATCGCCCGGTTTCCGGCCGCGAAAATCTGCATCAGCGGTCCGAACGTGAGGTTCACGGGGAAATTCCACGGACTAAGGATGCCGATCACCCCTTTGGGTTCGTAACGCACCTCGGCCTTGGCCCCGAGCAGGCCGAGTGGGAACTGCACATGGCGTTTGTCCGCCTTTGCCCAGCCATCCATGCGTTTGAGGCAGTATTTTCCGAAATTGATCGTGCCGACGATGTCGGTCATCATCGATTGCTGAGGCGAGCGGTTGCCGAAATCCGCGCTCATGACCTTGCACAGGTCGTCGGCATGATCTTTCAGCAACTTGATCGAACGCTCGATACGATCCTTGCGAAGAGCCATGGGTTCGGGACGCATCTGGTGATGAGCCGCACGTTGCTTGCGAAGGACTTCTTCCATCCTGTTCAGTCGCTCATCGGCCATCATATTCTCCCTTGGTCTGTGTTGCGCCGCAGCGACGCCTATCCTATCTCGACGACGAGATATTCCAGAACCAGAGGACCAGCACAAGCATGACCCAGTTCAGCGCAAACGATCCCGTCGTAATTCTTTCCTACGCCCGCACCCCCATGGGCGGCATGCAGGGTGCCCTCGCCGATGTGTCCGCGACCGACCTCGGAGCGACAGCGGTCAAGGCAGCGGTAGAACGTTCGGGCGTCGCACCCGACAAATTCGACCGCACCTATATGGGCTGCGTCCTTCCCGCAGGTCTTGGCCAGGCCCCTGCCCGCCAGGCCTCGATCAAGGCGGGACTGCCCAAATCCGTACAGGCAACCACGGTCAACAAGGTCTGCGGCAGCGGCATGCAGACCGTCATCATGGGTGCCGAGGCGCTCGCCAGCGGCACGGTCGATTACGTCGTCGCGGGCGGCATGGAGAGCATGACTAATGCTCCCTACCTCCTGAAGAAACACCGTTCGGGTGCGCGCCTCGGCCATGACACCACCTACGACCATATGTTCCTGGACGGGCTCGAAGATGCCTATGAGGAAGGCCGCGCGATGGGCACTTTCGCGCAGGACACCGCGAACGACTACCAGCTGACCCGCGAACAGATGGACGAATATTCCATCGAATCGCTGCGCCGCGCGAATGCAGCGATCGACGGCGGTGCATTTGCGGACGAGGTCGTTCCGGTCACCTTCTCGACCCGCAAGGGCGACGTCACTGTCGAACATGACGAGCAGCCCGGCAAGGGCCGTCCCGACAAGATTCCGCAACTGCGTCCTGCTTTCGCCAAGGACGGCACGATTACCGCGGCTACTTCTTCCTCGATCTCCGATGGCGCCGCTGCGGTTGTCCTGACACGCGAAAGCGTGGCTTCGGCAAATGGCCAGTCGCCAGTGGCCAAGATCGTCGCGATGGCCGCCCATGCACAGGAGCCTTCGGAGTTCACGGTCGCACCCGTCGGCGCGATCAACAAGGTCCTCGAGAAGGCCGGCTGGTCGGCGGACGATGTCGACCTGTGGGAAGTGAACGAAGCCTTCGCTTGCGTCGCAATGTTCGCCATGCGCGACATCGGCATCCCGCACGACAAGATCAATGTAAACGGTGGTGGCACCGCGCTCGGGCACCCGATCGGTGCAAGCGGCACCCGCATTATCGTCACCTTGCTCAATGCGCTCAAGCAGCAGGGCAAGAAGCGCGGCGTAGCATCGCTGTGCATCGGCGGCGGGGAAGCGACCGCCGTTGCAGTGGAACTGGCCTGAAGTGAACGCCGGTAGCGACGAACATGGCAGCGGGCACACCGTCGCCCTCTGCCTTCAGATCGCTGCCGGCATTGCTCTTGCAGCATGCAGTCCGGATCAGCCGAAACCCCAGCCCGTGAAGGAAAGCCCGTCACCGGCAGACATCGCCGGGACCTATGAAGCGACGCTGGCTGATGGCTCGCGTATCCGGCAGTCATTGAACGCCGACGGGACCTATCTCGACAGCGATGCAGACGGCAATCCTATCGAGAAGGGTACTTGGCGCCTGGACGGCAAAAGCCTGTGCTACGATCCGGAAGGGAGCGAACCGGACGTCTGTTATGATCAAGGACCTACGGGATCTGTCACGCGGATCGAGGAGGAAACCGCAGGCCCCGAGTGATCAGGGCTCGCCCGCACCCCACAGGCGGTCCTGCTGGATGTATCCCGCCCGATTGCCCACCGCGAATTCGCACCAGCCCTCGTCGCAATCGCCAAGCGTGCCAACGACACCCGGCTCCACGCGCCATTTGACCGAACCTCCGGCCTCCGGATCGGCGAGAATGGCCCCCTCGCCCTTCCCGACCACTATTGCCGCGCGGTCCGGGGTCAATAGACGCGAGACGACCCATCCCCGTACACCGTCCGGGTCTTCGATCAGGCGCCATCCTTCCATTATGCGCAGGACCTTCACGGGCAGTCCCTTGCGTCGATAGACCCATGCTATCTTGTAATCTGCGCTCGGCCCCACCCTCATGTTGAGTTCTGTTGCGCGCACGCTTGCCCAATACGGCACTTCGCGATCCTGCGCCAACGCAGGTGATCCCAATGCCAGTAAAGGAGCCAACAGGATAACAAGGGACACTCGCGACATAGGAGAGGCTGTACGATGGCCACGGATTCGCTTCAAGCATCGCTTGACCGTTTCCCGCACGTAAGCGTAGCGATGTGAACAACATGAGCGAGCACGACACTTCATTCGACCGTCCCGAGAAGCGCCTCGATAGGACGCCACGCGTTACCGTTACGCGCCATCTCGCCAAAGCCGTGGAACAGCGCATGTCCGAACTGTTCGATGCGCGCCTCAACACGGATGATAACCCGATGGACCGCGATGCGCTCGTTGCCGCGATGCAGGACTGCGACGTCCTCGTCCCCACCGTCACCGACCGGATCGATGCCGAGATGATCGAGGCTGCGGGAAGCGACCTCGGCCTCATCGCGAATTTCGGTGCCGGAACCGAGCATATCGACCTCAAGGCGGCAGCGAAAAAAGGCATCATCGTCACCAACACGCCCGGCGTATTCACCGACGATACGGCCGATCTGACGATGGCCGGGATTATTGGCGTTCCGCGGCGAATTCGCGAAGGGGTCGAACTCATTCGCAGCGGGAAATGGACCGGCTGGGCGCCGACCGCGATGCTTGGGCGCAAGCTGGGCGGAAAGACCCTGGGCATCGTGGGCATGGGACGTATCGGACAGGCTGTCGCCCACCGCGCCCGCGCCTTCGGGCTGGAGGTCGCCTACCACAACCGCAAACGCCTTCCCGAAGCGATCGAACGCATGTTCGGCGCGCGATATGTCGAAACACTCGACGAGCTCGTGGCCGAGGCGGATATCCTGACATTGCATTGCCCCGCCGATGCGGAAAATCGCCACATGATCGACGCCCGCAGGCTCGGCCTGATGAAAGAGGGCGCGAGCCTCATCAACACGGCGCGCGGCGACCTCGTCGATTACGAGGCGCTGGTTGCTGCCCTCGAAAGCGGCCAACTCGCCGGTGCAGGTCTCGACGTCTATCCGGACGAACCCCACGTTGACGAGCGGCTGATCCGGCACCCCAATGTCATGACCCTGCCCCACATCGGCAGCGCAACGCGCGAAGGCCGCGAGGAATCCGGCATCAAGGTGATCGCCAATATCCGCATGTGGGTCGACGGGCACCGACCGCCCGACCAGGTTCTGAGCGGATTCTGACGCCGAAGGTGACAAAGGCGACAGGGTGTCGCCTTCCGATCTTCCACCCAAGCTATTGCAATTACACGATTTTCCAATGTGCATGGGAGGGTGACACCTCGCCCTGCCGAAACCCGACGCACGCGTTTGTGATGCAGCACCGGCTGCTGCGGCTAAACGGCCCGGAGGATTGCTGGGTCTCATCGCACGCTAGCGAGCATAAGGCGGGCAAGTAGGAAAACCCCTGTTCCCCAATCGCAACCGATACCGGCTTTGCATTGTCGGCGAGTAGCTTTAAGCGCTCCGTCCCATGGACGAATTTTCAAGCCAGATCGAAGCGCTCGAACACCAGTGGATGCGCGCCTGGGCGCAACGTGACCGCAATGTGATGAAGACGCTCGCGTCGAAGGACTTCATTTTCCTGCTCGGATCGAACAGTCCCGCGATCCTCGATCGCGCAAGCTGGCTGGAGGCGGCGACCACGCGCTTTCGCTGCAACGGCTATCGCTTCGACGAAGTCTACGTCCGTCGTCACGGCAACATCGCGGTTTTCGCCACCCGCATGACGCTCGACGCGACCATGGGGGACCATGACTGGTCGGGCGAAACCTGGCTCATGGACCTGTGGCAAAAGGGCAAGGTGCGCCGCAAATGGCGCATCGTCGAACGCACCATCTCGCGGCCCGACGAGGATGCCAAGATGCCCGATGCCATCAGGTCGATGCAGCTCTGGCGCTGAACCTCAAAGCGTGGCGGAACCGTAACCTTGCGAGATCAGATTCGAGAGTTCGGTTTCAAACCTCTGCAACTCGGAATGCGTAACACTCGCGTCGATTGAAACGCTGTTCCAATCAATCTCTTCAGCCAGCCATATCTGCAATCGCAAGTGACCCAGGTCATCCCTTGGTTCGACACGAATTTTGAACAAGCCATCAAAGGCTTGAAATTCCACAACGTCAGAAATCGGAAACCTGCGAAGTTCTTCGGCTAGCCGATTGAGCTCCATCGGCAACCGGTTTCGGTAACGAGCTTCACCGCGGAATGAGCCAGTGTCGACAATCAATCGGCACCCATCATCGTCGAACCCATCGTCGACCGGGGGATCGAATGAAATCCGCAGCGCCAAAAGGCCTCAGTCCCCCGTCAAAATCCGCTCGACCAACTCCTTCACCGTGGGGGTGAAGTTGTTCGAGTAGAACGGGTCCTGCTTGAACCGGTAGGCGGCGTGGCCTGCGAAGGCGAGGTTCTCGTCCGGGTCGCCGCCATGGGCGATGTCCTGCAGGGTCTTCTGGATGCAGAAGCTGCGCGGGTCGGCGAGGCGTCCGGTCGTGTGGTTGTCGTGATCCTTCCAGCTCGAGAACTGGCAGTGCGACAGGCAGCCCATGCAGCCCTGCTGGTCGGCGCGGATTTGTTCGGCGCTTCCGGGCGTCACGAAAACCACGGTGTCGTCCGGGGTCTTGAGAGCCTCGGTAAAGCCTTCGTGCATCCATGCCTGCGCTTTACGCTGGTCACCCGGGTGGACGAAAAAGTACTTTGCCTTGCCATGATCCGATAGCGGGATCGTGCCGTCTTCCTGGTCGCGCTTGAAGATCGGGATCTGGCGTTCCGAACGGTGCATGAGATCGTAGAGGAACGGCGTTTTCACCGCGCTGGAATAGAAACCGGTGGGGCTGAACTTGTGCAGCAGGACGTCGCCCGGTTCGACCGTGCGAAGCATGTCTTTCCAGACCTGCGGGATCGGGCTTTCCTCCGTCAGCAGCGGGCGCGTACCGAACTGGAAGGCAATCTTGCCGAGCTCCGGATTGTCGATCCAGTCGTTCCATTCGCGCAGGAACCAGACACCGCCTGCCATGACGATTGCCGTATCTTCCGAGACACCTTCCGCGCGCATCGTCTCCCGCAGGGCCTTCACGCGCGGATAGGGATCTTCCGGCTTTGTCGGGTCTTCCGCGTTGGAAAGGCCGTTGTGCCCGCCGGCGAGCCAGGGGTCTTCGTAGACCACGGCGGCGAGCAGGTCAGGCACCTTCGAATAGCTGCGCTTCCACAAGGCGCGGAAGGCGCGCGCGGACGACACGATCGGGAGGTAGTGGACGTTATAGCGCTGGGCGATCTCGGCCAGCTTGTACGGCATACCCGCCCCGCACGTGACGCCCGTGATCTTGTCGGCGCAATTTTCCAGCACGCCTTCGAGCACCTGCTGCGCCCCGCCCTGTTCCCACAAGACGTTGATGTTGATGGCGCCGCGGCCTTCGGAAATCTCGTAGGCCCGGTTCACCTGCTCGGTCGCGCCGTCGATGGCGTAGCGCACGAGTTGTTCGAAGCGCTCGACCCGGGTTGCCTGCGGATAGACCTGAGGAATGGGGTTTCCGTCTTCGTCGTAGCTATCGGCGTTGACGGCGCTAACCGTGCCGATGCCGCCTGCAGCCGCCCAGGCGCCAGAGCTCGCGTGATTTGTCGCCGAGACGCCCTTGCCGCCTTCGATAAGCGGCCAGACTTCGCGTCCACCATAGACGATCGGGCTAAGACCCTTGAAATTCATGCAATCCTCTTTCCCTGATTGGGCACTTTCTCGTGCCTAGCCCTCGTTGCCGCTATCTGCGCGGCAGGGCGTTATCTCTTCCGGCTTTGGCCTGTTAGCCGCTGCCTTGAACTGTGCATAGTAGCCCGACAATTCGGGAGCGTCCTTGAAAGCCACAAGTTCATACCCGGCCCGGCGAAATTCGCATGACAGAAGCAAAGGGTCGATCCCGTGCTGGTCCGTCGGTCGATCGACGTCCACGACTATCACCTGACCACCGTCCCGCAAGGCCGGCCACATATTCCACAGGAACTCGTAGGGCTGCTGGATCTCGTGATACATGTGGACCATGAAAATGCGGTCGAAGCTGTTGTCCGGTAAACGCGGATTGCTGGGTTCACCGAGCCTGATGGACACGTTGTCGAGACGTTGACGCTCTACCCGGCGACCCAGTCTCTGGATGGCTTCGGGGTCGATATCCTGCGCAAGCACCCGCCCGGAATCTCCGACACGCGGCGCGAGGCGAACCGTGTAGTAGCCGTTCCCTGCGCCAATATCCGCCACGGTCATGCCCGGCTCTATTTCTGCAAGGTCCATGACTTTTTGCGCTTCACCACGGCTGTCGCGGGCGTCTTCCGTCGAGAACTGGTAGGAGATGACTTCGGATACAGGCCTGTCCGGCTCGGGAAAGACCGGTCCGGAAGCTTGATCGCTCGTGACCGCATCGCACCCGGCAAGCGCGCCCAGCGCAATCAGGAGGAGCGACGCACGCCTCACTCGGCGTCCTCCACCTCTACCGTTTCACCAGTAACCTGCTGCGCGAGCGCGGCGGAAATGAACGGATCCAGTGCCCCGTCTAGAACGTCGTCGGGCGTCGGCGATGTCACGCCGGTCCTGAGGTCTTTGACCATCTGGTACGGCTGAAGAACATAAGACCGGATCTGGTGTCCCCACCCGATATCGCTCTTTTCCTGGTACTCGCCCGAAGCAGCCGCTTCGCGTTCCGCCATCTCCCGCTCGAACAGGCGTGCTTTCAGCATATTCATCGCTGTTGCGCGGTTCTTGTGCTGGCTGCGGTCGTTCTGGCTGGCGACCACGATACCGGTCGGCTGGTGGGTAATGCGAACGGCAGAGTCGGTCGTGTTGACGTGCTGTCCGCCAGCACCGGATGCGCGATAGGTGTCGATCTTGAGGTCTGCGGGATTGATCTCGATGTCGATATTGTCGTCGATGACCGGATAGACCCAGACCGAACAGAAGCTCGTGTGACGACGTGCAGAACTATCGTACGGGCTGATGCGGACGAGGCGGTGGACGCCGCTTTCGGTCTTGGCATAGCCATAGGCGTTTTCGCCTTTCAGCAGCAGCGTCGCCGACTTGATCCCGGCCTGGTCGCCGGCCTGGTATTCCACCGTTTCGACCTTGAAGCCGCGGCGCTCTGCCCAACGCGCGTACATGCGGAAGAGCATTTCTGCCCAATCGTTGCTTTCGGTGCCGCCCGCTCCGGCATGGATTTCGAGATAGGTGTCGTTCCCATCGGCCTCTCCGGACAGGAGCGCTTGCACCTTGTCCCGGTCAGCCCGCTCGGCGAGCGCGGCAAGACTGGCGAGCCCTTCATTGGCGACATCTTCATCGCCTTCGGCTTCACCCATCTCGACGAATTCGATCGCGTCAGCCATCTCGCTCTCGATCTCGCGCACCGTGTTGATCGCGGTCTCGAGCCGCTTTTGCTCCTGCGTAATGGCCTGCGCCTGCTTGGGATCGTCCCACAGGGTCGGATCCTGAACCCTGGCGTCAAGTTCATCCAGCTGGCGCAGTGCATGATCCCAGTCGAGCGACTGGCGCACCAGCGCAAGAGCAGCTTCGATACGGTCGATATTGGCCTGCCCTTCGGCACGCATAAGACGAATTCCTTGTAGTCCGTTGGTTCGCCCACCTAACGCGCAGGCTATAATTGTAAAGCTGCGCGGGTGTGCTTGGAGCAGTCAGCCTAGTAGAGGCCCTCGTTCTCTTCGACGAAGTCTCCGGCGGAATCGTCGCGGCCTTCGGCCTCGACCCGTCGGTTCGCGCGGACCCCTTCTCGAGCCCGCTTGATGAGCTCCAGAATCTCGGCCCTCTGCGCAGCCATTTCGTCGGAACGGGTCGAACGCGGCGGTTCGGTATCGGGCTTGAAAGCCTCCCAGATCACGGAGGCCTTTGGATCGTTCGACGGTTCGCCGTCGAATACCCGCTTGCCGGTACGGCGGTCGATCTTGACCATCCGGATACCGGGTGGGGCCACGAAATCCGGCGAAGTCCAGCGATCCTTCGTCGCTTCGACGAAGCGCTTCATGATGGGCGCGGCAGTGTTGCCGCCTTGCACCCAACCACCCAGGTTCCGGGGCTGGTCGAAGCCGACATACATGCCTGCAACGATATCCGGCGTGCCGCCCACGAACCACGCATTCGTCGGGCCGTTGGTGGTGCCGGTCTTGCCGAAGAGCGGAAGTTCGAGACTGCGCAGGCGCACTGCGGTGCCGCGTGTGACGACGCCTTGCAGCATGTGGACCATCTGGAAGGCCGTGCGCGGGTCGAGGACCTGTTTCCCGGACGGTTCAAACCGCGGCATCGGCTGACCGTCCCATTCCGCCATGTTACATCCGGTGCATTCGCGTTTGTCGGTCCGGTAAATCACCTTCCCGCGCCGATCCTGCACGTAATCGATTACCGAACCTTCGTTCTGACGCCCCCAGTTTGCCAGCGCGGAATAAGCGTTGACCATCTTCGCGACGGTCGTTTCGCCCGCACCCAAGGCGAAGGAGTAATACGGTTCATAGTTTCCGATGCCCACGCGGGAGATCGTCTGAACGACGTTCTGCATTCCTGTGTCGTCGGCAATATGGACTGTCATGAGATTGCGGCTTTGCTCCAGCCCCCACCGCAGTGTGTGCTCTCCACCGCCGCCGCCGCCGAAGTTCCGGAAGCATTTCTCACCAAGCTGTGCACCCTGCCATACGCAAAAAGTCTGGTCGGGGACTTGGGTTGCAGGCGTCATCCCATTGTCCAGCGCGGAAGCGTACACGAAGGGCTTGATGGTCGAGCCCGGCTGGCGATCGGCCTGCGTGGCGCGGTTGAAACTGCCCAGACGGCTATCGAAGCCGCCCTGCATGGCGAGAACACGGCCCGTCTGCGGCGCTTCGGCAAGGAATGCCCCGGACACTTCGGGCACGACGCGCAGACGGTAGCCGGAACCTGAAGGCTCTGCCGCAACGACGTCCCCGAGCTTGAGTGTGCTCGGCGCTCCAGAAAGCGCGTAATCTTCGCCATTGGTCAGGCCGATCGTCGGCGAACTGCCTGCCTTCGTAATGACACCGACACGCCAGTCTTCGTAATTGATGCTCAGGTTCGAAGAGGCGAGCTGCGAGTGCAGGCTGCCGTTTTCGGGATTGAGCGTTGCGATCGGTCCCGTGAAGCCGCGGTTGCCGTGATAGCTGAGCAATTGAGCGCGGAGCGCATCGCGTGCCGCATCCTGAAGTTCGACGTCGAGCGATGTGCGAACCCACAGGCCGCCGGCGTATACGCTGTTCCCGCCCTCATCGGCCGTTTCACCGAACTCCGTGATCAGTTGGCGGCGAACTTCTTCGAGGAAATAGCCTGCATCGGCCGAACGCTCGCTACGCTGCTGGACAAGGTCCAGGGGCTGCGCCTTTGCCGTATTCGCTTCTGCAGCGGTGACGAAGTCGTTGGCGACCATCTGGTCGAGTACGAAATTGCGGCGCGTGACAGCAAGATCGCGGTAACGCTCTCGCCCGTAACGTTCCGGCGCCTTCGGCAGGATGGCAAGGAAAGCCGTTTCGTGCAGGTCCAGCTCGTCGACGTCCTTGTCGAAATATGCGCGCGCGGCCGCCTGGACGCCGAAGCTCCTTCGGCCGAGCGGGATTTCATTCAGATACAGTTCGAGGATTTCCTGCTTGGTCAGAACCTGCTCGATACGCTGCGCCAGTATCATTTCCTTGAGCTTGCGCGTGACCGAGTATTCGTCACCGAGAAGGAGGTTCTTCGCGACCTGCTGCGTGATAGTCGAACCGCCGACCGCGCGTTCGCCGGAACCATACTTGGTGGCATAATCGAACACGGCATTCAGGGTGCCGGTGAAATCGACGCCCCCGTGGCTGAAGAAAGTCTTGTCTTCGGCCGAAAGGAAAGCCTCGATCATCGGCTGCGGGAAGTCGACGTACTGCAGCTGGACGCGCCGTTCGCGGGCGTAGGAATGAACGATCTCGCCATCAACGCCGCGGACCACGGAAGGAAGCGGTGTTTCGTATTCGAGAAGGGATTCGGCGTCGGGCAGGTTGCGCGCAAGCGATGCCCACAAAAGCACGAGCAGCATCAGCGCAATGCCGATCAGATAGGTCATGACACGCAGGCGCTGGTTGTCGTGCCAGTTCTCGCGCATCCAGTTGACAAAGCGCACGGGATCGCCGGTCAGGCGGTCGCGATAATACTGCAGATGACTGGCGTAACTCATGATCAGCGCAGGCCTTTAGCACGCGTTTTATCGCGCGCGCTATACTAACTGTGGCTATTTGCGATCAACGCTGCTGCTGGCGTGCAAAGTACAGTCCGACAGCCTGAGCCATCACCTCTGCAAAGTCCTCGCGGCCTTCGGCAGACGCAAGGCGTCTTGCCTCGGATTCGTTCGTGATGAACCCGCTTTCGAAAAGGACCGAGGGGATATCGGGAGCGCGCAAGACCAGCAGGTCGGCCGAGTGCCGGGGTTTCGGGTGAAATTGCACCTTGCCCTCGCCTACCCGCTGGATCAGGCCCGCGAACTCTTCCGATTCCGCACGGGTCCGGCGCCGCGACAGCTCCACCAGAATCTCGTTCACTTCCTCGCTCGCGCCGCCCAGCGAAACGCCGTTAAGCGTGTCGGCTGCATTCTCCCTGGCGGCAAACCTGGCGGCGGCGGCACTCGATGCGCGATCGGAGAGTGTATAGATACTCGCGCCTTCTACTTCTCCGGCATCCCCAGCGCTATCGGCATGGATGGAAATGAAGAGATCGGCTTGGAGGCGGCGCGCCAGTTCATAACGCTCGGCATGAAGAAGATAGCGGTCATCGTCGCGAGTTAACGCAACCCTTGCGATGCCGCGCTCGTCTATCTCGTCGCGAAGCGCTCTGGCCAGACCCAGTACCAAGGTTTTCTCGCGGTACCCCGATGCGCTGGCGCCGGGATCGAAACCGCCATGCCCCGGATCGATGACGACCAGTGGCAAGTTCTCGCGGCCTCGGATTTCGGGAAGTTCCGGCTCATCGGCCTTGCCGGGCAAGGCAGCTCGGAGAACCAGACCTGGTTCTGCCGCAGAAAGGCCGCCTCCCACCGCCACGCCAATTGCTGCGGCAAGCGCGGTTACCGTCACAAGAAGGGGTGCGGCGAGATGCATGATGGATTTCATGGTCACCAAAACCTTAAGGCTTCGTGCACCTTATGCGCAATATAGTTGCCGATCGAAACCCACGGTGCTAGCGCTCCTCATATCGGTTCGGTGCCTCCGATCGGCGCGAAAATCGCGACGAAGAGGGACGCCGATACCGTTTTCGCCCCGCCATCCTGGTGTGGCCCTTATTTGTACAGGTTGATGCACAGAACGCACTCATCCCTTTCCGCAGTTCCTGCGCCGATCTTCGGCAAGACGGCTGCCGCGACGGATGCAAGGGCGCAAATTTTGCGCAGTGCTTCGGATGCAGACACGAATATCCGGACAGACGATCGCAGTGTTCTGAACCGGACCGCTAATGCCGCACTCCCACAGACGGGAAGCGGTTTCCACACACAATCGCGCAGCAGGAAGGACGGGCTCGCCCCGCCCCGCCGCGCATGGAGAATAATTAATGGCAACGCGCATGCTCATCGACGCGCGCCACCCGGAAGAAACCCGGGTGGCAGTCCTCAAGGGAAACCGGATTGAGGAATTCGATTTCGAATCTGCCGACAAGAAGCAGATCAAAGGAAATATCTATCTAGCCAAGGTCACGAGGGTCGAACCTTCGTTGCAGGCGGCTTTCGTCGATTTCGGCGGCAACCGTCACGGCTTCCTCGCTTTCAGCGAAATCCACCCCGACTATTATCAGATTCCCAAGGAAGACCGCGCGGCCCTTCTGGCCGCCGAAGCGGAAGCCGCCGAGGAAGAACAGCGCCTGCGCGCTGAAGAAGAAGAGCGCGGCGAACTTCCCGGCGAAGAATACGATGCCGAGGATGAAAGCTCCGAAGCGCTCGCGGAAGATCTCGCAGAAGACGGGCTCGAAGAAGTCGACACCTCCGACAAGGACAACGTCTCCACGATCGAGGAAGGTCATCTCGACGGCGAAGACGACGACGATAGCGAAGACGGCGACGACAGCGACGACGACGATGCCAAATCGAAGTCACGCTCGCGCCGCGGTCGTGGCCGCCGACAGGGCAAGGGTCGCAGCCGCGCCAAGGAAGTGGACGAAGCCCGCGCAAAGCGCATGGCCCTGCGTCGCAAGTACAAGATCCAGGACGTCATCCAGCGCCGCCAGGTGCTTCTCGTCCAGGTCGTCAAGGAAGAACGCGGCAACAAGGGTGCCGCGCTCACCACCTATCTCAGCCTCGCCGGTCGTTACACCGTTCTCATGCCGAACAGCAGCCACGGTGGCGGCATTTCGCGCAAGATCAATTCGGCAAGCGACCGCAAGCGGTTGAAGCAGATTGTCGGCGATCTCAGCCTGCCCAAGACGATGGGCCTGATCGTTCGCACGGCCGGCCTTTCGCGTACCAAGACCGAGATCAAGCGCGACTTCGACTACCTCGCGCGCCTGTGGGACGAAATCCGCGAAAAAACGCTGTCATCGGCGGCACCTGCGCTCATCCATTCGGATAGCGATCTCATCAAACGTGCCATCCGCGACATCTACAATCGCGAGATCGAAGAAGTCGTCGTCGAAGGCGAAGAAGGCTACAAGTCCGCCAAGGCCTTCATGAAGATGCTGATGCCCAGCCACGCGCGGCGGGTAAAGCAGTATGTCGACCCGGTGCCGCTGTTCCAGCGCTACGGCGCGGAAGACCAGCTGAAGGCGATGTACGATCCGGTCGTCCAGCTGAAGAGCGGCGGCTACCTCGTGATCAACCCGACCGAAGCCCTGGTTTCGATCGACATCAACTCCGGCCGCTCCACCAAGGAGCACAATATCGAGCAGACCGCGCTCCACACGAACCTGGAAGCGGCCAAGGAAATCGCCCGCCAGCTGCGCCTGCGCGACATGGCCGGTCTCGTTGTCATCGACTTCATCGACCAGGAACACCATTCCAATACCCGCAAGGTAGAGCGCGCCATGAAGGATGCGCTCAAGAGCGACCGCGCGCGCATCCAGGTCGGCCGCATTTCGAGCTTCGGCCTCATGGAAATGAGCCGCCAGCGCCTGCGCACCGGCGTTCTCGAGGCGACCACCCGCGAATGCCCGCACTGCGACGGCACCGGTCTCGTCCGGACTGCAAGCTCTGCCGGTCTTTCGGCCCTGCGCCTGATCGAGGAAGAAGCAGCCAAGGGTAAGGGATCGCGTATCCGCCTCGCCGCCAGCACCGAGGCTGCCGTTTACCTCCTCAACGAAAAGCGCAACGACCTGATCGAGATCGAGCAGCGTTATGGCGTCATCGCGGAAGTCATTCCCGAAGGAGAAGATGAGGGCGCAAAGATGACGGTGTCGAGCCACGGGCCGAAACCGAAGGACGCACCCAAGTTCGATACGATTGTCGATGACGAGGATGACGACGAAGAAGAGTTCGTCGAGTCTTCCGACGAGGACGAAGATGATGACCGTCCCCGCAAGAAGCGTCGCCGTCGCCGCGGCGGACGTGGTCGCAACCGAGGCCGCGAACAGGATTCGGACAACGGCGAAGACGAAGATTCCGGCAGCGAACCCGAGAATGAAAACGAAGACGAAGATGACGACGGCGAAGACAAGCCGAAAAAGCGTCGTCGTCGCGGTGGTCGCAGGCGCGGTGGTCGTGGACGCGGCGGCAAGTCCGACGAGGTAACGTCGCAGGACGCGGAGAACCTCGAAGAGGTGTCGGAGCAGATCGTCGAGGACATGGCCGTTGTAGCGGGTCCGGATGACACCCCCGAAACCGCCGGCCAGGCGGCCGAGGAGGAAAAGCCCAAGCGCAAGCGCGCGCCTCGCAAGAAGAAGGTCACCGAAGAGGCCGAAGCGGCTGTCGAAGAGGCACCTGCCGAAAAGCCGAAGCGGACGCGAAGGAAAAAAGCCGACGAGAAGGTAGCGGATGCTCCGGCGAACGCTGAAGATGGCGAGGAGAAGCCCAAGCCGAAGCGCACTCGGAAGAAGAAGGTGGAAGAAACTCCTTCGGAAACCGTCGATGATGCCGCACCGGTCGAGGAAAAACCGAAGGCCAAGCGCCCCCGCAAGAAGAAGGCCACCGAAGAGGTCGCCGATCAGGTCAAGGAAGACATGGCTGTCGTTGCCGGTCCTAAGGACACGCCTGAAACGGCCGAATCCGCGGCGAAGCAGGACGACCAATCAACCGACGAGGGTGGCAAGCCCAAGCGCGGTTGGTGGCAGCGCACCTTCGGAGACTAATGTGATCGACACCGCCCGCCTGGCTTCGGTCAGGTGGGCGGTCGTCCGTCAGACACCCGCGCGGCGGGCTACGCCCCACTCCATCCAGCCCATCACTTTCGGCGTATGGTCGAGATAGGCCTGTCCTAGCGGCTCGACCTCAAAACCCGCGCCGCGCAAGGCGGAGCCAATCGGACGCGTCAGATGGCACCCGCCCGCCAACGGTTTCCAGACCGGCTCGATCCGGTCTTGCCACTTGGCAACGGAGGCATCGGGAGCTCGGCCATGCTCGAGGAAGAGCAAACGCCCTCCGGGTTTCAGGATCCTGCGCAGTTCCCCGAGAACCTTCGATGGATCCTCGACGCTACAAAGCGTATAGGTGCAAACGGCCGTGTCGAATGTGCCGTCGGCGAATGGGATCTCTTCACCGACCCCTTCTCGGATATCCGCAGTCCAGCCACGCTCGCGCGCTCTCTCGCGTGCGCTATCCAAAAGCTTTTCGTTAGGATCGATGCCCGCAAAGCTCTCGACACGATCCGGATCGTATAGCGGCTGGTTGAGACCGCCCCCACACCCCAGTTCGAAAACGCTTCCTTCAGCCAGCGGGACGATCTGCCTACGCCGTTCCTCGATGCCCTTTTGCCCGCAGGCAAGGGTGATCATCCTCGGCATGACATGCCGGTCGTAAAGACTGCGCAAGCCCAAACGCTCTCTCCCCACGTTTTAAGGCAGTATGCCTGAAAAACCGGAAGTGAAAACCGCTTTTGCGCCTATGCACGCCCCTGCCGAAGCAACTCACGGATATCATTGAGGTCTTCAGGCTTATCGACATCGACTGCGGCGAGGCCGTCCGGCGCCTTAACAAGGCTTGCCCTTACGCCCATGCGCGTCCCAAGCATCTCGATTGCCTGCGCCATCGAAAGCCGACCCAGCGCGTATTTGACGAGCGTCGTGAAGCCCAGGCGGCGAACGATCCGCCACGGACGCTTGCGGTCGGCTTCCACCGCTTTCCAGCTTTCGATGGCCCGCCTTGCCCCTTCGTGCTGGAGGTAGAATAGATTGCAACCGGACCATGCTCCGTCCGCAAGGCGAAGGTAGGTCCGCTTCGAGCCGGGCATCGCCGCTTCGATATCGCGACGCTCTGCCAGCATGATCGACAAGTCTGCCGCTTGCGGTGTGGTTTCGACGATGTGCCTGACCCATTCGGGCTTCAGCAGACCATGGTCCGCAGTAGTCACCAGGAGCGGAGCACCCAGCTCAGCAAATGCGATCGCCGTGCTTTCACTCGGCCCTTGCCCGGTAGGGAGAACCTCCAGACCGAGCGAGCGAGCCAGGGCTACGACGTCCGGGTGATCGCACGATACCGCGATACGTCTCGCACCTGCTTCTCGCAACGAGCGCGATACGCGTTCGAGCAGCGCTACACCCTCGAGCTCGATCAGCGCCTTGTGCGGCTTTCCCTCAGTTCCGGCCAGCGGATCTCCGCCCGGCCGCGTGCCCGCGAGAATCAATGCCGAGTAGGTCACGTCGCAGCCGCCTTTTTGCGAAGGTGGCGAAGAATGACCCACACGGTCACGCTCATGGCGACGTAGAAGACGCTCATTGCCAGGGCCACCGCCCATCCAACTCCGACCGGACCCGACGATACGAAAACGAGGATTGCGCCAATCAGTACGGCCAAGGCGAAGAGGCGGACGCGCAGCGCATACTTCGCATGGCCGGTCGAATAGAGCATCGGCTCGTACGAAACGCTGGCAAGCTCGAAGGCGGCGCCCACCGCCAAGGGGATGAGGACCACTGCCCCGCGCGCGTAATCGGACCCGCCGATGAGGACGAGCAGGGGTTCTCCGAGGAATATCGCCAGCACGAGGACCGTGACGCCCGCGAGAGCCGCAATCCTGGTAACCTTGCGCACCAGGACTTCGAAACGATGGGCCTCGTCCGCCATGGACGAAATCGCGAACTCGGGAAGGACTGCTCGCGCGATAAGGACCGCGAATTGTTTTACGCCTTGTGCGAGCTGGTCGGCAAGTCGGTACAGGCCCGCCGCCGAAGTCCCTAGGAAATAGCCCACGGCAAGGAGAGGCCCCTGCCTTACCGCAGCATCGAGTGTCGTTGCGACATAAGTCACGCCGAAGAAGCTCCTGACCCCATCGTTTTCGCGCAGCATCTGGTTCCAGTGCCCGAAGTGCCTGCGGTGGAAGGCCAGTGGTGCAAGGCGCCTTGCGGCGATCCAGTAGAGTGCGGCGGAAAGCAGGTCGAACAATGCCCAGGCGAAGAGGAACTTGCCCACGCTCGCACCGGTCCACAGGATGATCCCGCTGGCAATAAGGCGACCGGTTGGAACCACCGCTTCGATATACATACCCACATCGAAGCGCCCGAGCACGCGGACAATCCCGCTCGGCGTAGTCAGGCGCGACCACATGAGGGCGCAGGCGAACAGAAAGCCCATCGTCACGTACTCGGGATTCAGTTCGAGGATTTCGGCGAACCCGAAATAGAGCAATGCTGCGATCACACAGCCGGTTATCGCGCCGAGCACGTCGGCAGATGTACAAAACCAGATCAGGCGACCAAACCTTGGATGATCTTCTTCAAGGACCGGCTGCGCGCCGAAACGGACCAGCGTCTGCCATGTCTGGAAACCGGCGACGGCCACCAGGGCCTGCGCAGTTCCGAAAATCAGGGAAAAGTGTCCGAAATCCTTTAGGCCGAGGGAGCGCGCAAGGATCGCCAGATAGAAGAAACTGCAGACCGCGCCGAAGCCCTTGCCCCCGAGAATCCAGGCTAGGTTGCGCAGGATATTCGACAACCCGTCACGTCTTTTTGCGGGTTCTGTAGCCGGCTGCATGGCGCGGACCTTTGAACGAAATGTCCTTGCGGTGCAATTGCATGGTTTGCGACTACCCACTACCCGCACTATGGCGCCTGCCATGCGGGCCATATTCCTCTTCAATCACGACGCAGGTCATCAGGTTGCTCACCTTGCGGGAATTGCGGCGGCGACTGCCAGATTGCATCGCGGGATCGAGACGGTAGTCGCCTATGCGACGCCCGAAATACGGGCCCGCTTGGAAGAACTGATCGAGCCTGCTTCGTCTGAGCTGATCCGCTGGGAAGAATTGAAACTATCGGGCTGGCGCAAGGCTGTCGCCACGATCTTCGACCGCGTGCTTCCCGCAAGCCGCCTCATGCGCCTGCGCGCCAATCTTCCGCTATTCGCCAGCGCGAACATGATTATCTCGACGGAGCGGACCTGTCTGCGGCTGAAGAAGCACCTCCCGGATGATCGCATGCCTTACTTCGCGAAGGTGCCGCACGGCGCCGGGGACAGGAGCGTCGCCTACCATCCCGACTACACGCGCTTCGACCGCAGCTTCGTGGCCGGGCCAAAGGTGGTCGACCAGCTTGTTGCCCACGGCGTCGACCGCGAACGCCTCGTCATCGTCGGCTATCCCAAGTTCGAAGGGATCGACCTCGATGCCAAGGCGCGCTTCTTCGACAACGACAATCCGACCTTTGTTTACAACCCGCACTTCGACCCGAACCTGTCCAGCTGGTACGACGAGGGGCCAGAGCTGTTGAAATGGTTCGCGAGCGATGCGGGGAAGGACTTCAACCTCATCTTCGCGCCGCATGTGATGCTGTTCAAGAAAGAGCTTCATGTCTCACCGGAGTACAAGATCGCGCGCAAGCGTCCGGACGTACCGGCAGAGGCCCTCAAAGCCGAAAACGTCCTCATCGACGTCGATTCCACCCGCCTGTTCGACATGAGCTACACGCTCGGAGCCGATGCCTACATTGGTGACGTGTCGAGCCAGATCTACGAATTCCTCGCCCGCCCGCGCGCCGCATTCTTCTTCGACAGCCGCCGCGAGAAGCTGGAGGAAGACGACGAGTGGCACCTGTTCTGGGACGCCGGCCCCGTCGTGCAGACGAGCGCCGAACTTGCGGCCCTCCTGCCCGATTTCGAGCGCATCGCATCGGAATATCGCGACAAGCAGGTCGAGTTATTTTCCTATACCATCGACCTTGGCGATCGTCCGGCGAGCGAGCGCGCGGCAGATGCAATAGCCGCGGCCGTCAAAGAGCAAGCGGGTCGATAACTTTCCAGCCACGCGCCCTCGCCTTCGCGGCGTCGCTTTCAGAGCTGGTGACGAAGAACGGCTCGTCCGCCCAGTCGAGCAAGGGCGCGTCGGCGAAGCTGTCGCTCAGGAAACGTACGTGCGCCGCTGCCCGGTCGATACGCTGGCTCGAAAACCAGGCCAGGACGCGTTTCTTCTTGGTTTCGCCATAGCAGTTTCCGCCGGGTATTTCCTCGCCATTCCAGAGGGTTGCGATCAGATGCTCAAAACCCAATCGCTTCGCGAAGCCTTGTGCGTAAAAGCCGAAAGCGGCCGTTGCCACCATCATTGCAGCGCCCGAGTTGCGGTCATCTTCGACCATTGCCATTACTCCCGGCATTAGCCCGGGGTTGCGTATTCGCGCTTCCGCATATTCGTCGCCAAGCCCTTCCAACCGGTCGAGCCCGACATCGCCGACCATCAGCTTCATGCCGAAACGCTTGAGCGAAGTGCGGGAATAAAGGCCCAACCGGTAACCGATCATCGCTGCGATCCAGACCGGGAAAAGGCCAAGTCGCCATGCCGCATGCCGCCGCGCTGCAAAAGCGAGAAACGGGGTGAAAGTGGGTCGACGCGTCAGCGTCCGGTCGAGGTCGTAGATTGCGATGTGCACTCCCATGCGCTGCCATGTGCGTCTTTTGCACGCAAGCCCGCTGAAATTTGGCCGTTCCGGGCCTTGCACCCCTCGCGTGAACCGCTAGATGGGTTGCGTAACGCAACAGGATCGCTTGAAAATGGCCACGTTTACCCTTCCCAAGAACTCCAAGATCAGCGGCAAGGGCCGTGCTCATTCGGCAGGCGGCGGAACGCGGGTAAAGAAGTTCAAGGTCTATCGCTACGATCCCGACAGCGGTGAAAATCCGCGCTACGACACCTTCGAGATCGACCTGGACGATTGCGGTCCGATGGTCCTGGACGCCCTGTTCAAGATCAAGAACGAGATCGATCCCACGCTGACATTCCGTCGGTCGTGCCGCGAAGGCATCTGCGGTTCGTGCTCGATGAACTTGAACGGCAAGAACGGCCTCGCCTGCACCACCGCGATCGACGATCTGAAGGGCGAAATCCGCATCACCCCGCTTCCGCACATGGAAGTGGTGAAGGATCTGGTCCCCGATTTCACGCATTTCTACGCACAATATGCTTCGATCCGTCCCTGGCTGCAGACCGTCAGCCCGACGCCCAGCGGCAAGGAACGTCTCCAGACCCCCGAACAGCGCGAACAGCTCGACGGTCTGTACGAGTGCATCCTGTGCGCCTGCTGCTCGACCGCCTGCCCCAGCTACTGGTGGAATTCGGACAAATTCCTTGGTCCGGCCATCCTTCTGCAGGCCTATCGCTGGCTGGCCGACAGCCGCGATGAAATGACCGGAGAGCGGCTGGACCAGCTGGAAGATCCTTTCCGGCTGTATCGCTGCCACACGATCATGAACTGCGCGAATGTCTGCCCCAAGGGTCTCAGCCCGGCGAAGGCAATCGCGGAAACCAAGAAGATGATGGCCGAACGCGCAATCTGACGTGGTTCTGCCGGACACCGTTTTCGAACATGGCCCCGATCCGGAAAATCCGGGCTGGCGCCATTGGAACCTGAAGGACCAGAGCCTTTTCAACGGCGCCGTGATGGGCAAGCTCATCACGCGCGTCGACGAAGACGGCCGTTCGCGGCTGCGGATGTTCCCGGAACGCCGGCATGAAAACCTTCAGGGCATCATTCACGGGGCGGTTTCCCTGTCCCTGATCGATATCTCGTTGTTCACGACCATGCACACGATCGGGACCGGCAATGCAGGGCCCTCGGTCACGCTGGAATTGTCCACGCAGTTCGTCGGCGGGGGAGACCCGAAGCGGCCGCTCGACGCGGTCTGCGAGATCGTGCGCGAGACTGGCAGTCTCGTGTTCGTCAGGGGTTCGGTCGTGCAGGAAGAGGATGTCATCTGTGCATTCTCGGGCATCGTGAAGAAGATGCGCACTCGCCCCCTCCCCCAATGACGGGAATGCTCGCCCGCTACGAACGTCTGGTCGCGGCTGGCGAGTTGCAGCCTGACCCCGACCAGAGACGCGCCGCCGAACGCCTCGACAAGCTCCAGAAAGCTCTCGAATCCGAAGAACCGGGAGGATTGCTGTCGCGGCTCTTTCAGGCGAAGAAAACGCGTCCGCAGGGCGTCTACATGTGGGGCGGCGTCGGTCGCGGCAAGTCCATGCTGATGGACCTTTTCGTCGAAACCCTGACCATCGCGGAAAAGCGCCGCGTTCATTTCCATGAGTTCATGCTCGAAGTTGACCGCATGATCCGTGACGAACGCAAGAAAGAAGCGGGCAATCCAATTGCACCCGTTGCCGCACGGATCGCTAACGACGTTCGCTGCCTCGCCTTCGACGAGATGGTGGTCAACAACACCGCCGATGCGGCGATCATGGCGCGCCTGTTTACCGCACTGATTTGCGATGAAGGTGTGACGATCGTCACGACCTCGAACCGACCGCCAAGCGACCTCTACAAGGACGGACTGAACCGCTCGCTCTTCCTGCCGTTCATCGATCTCGTGCAGGCGGAACTCGATCTCGTCCCCCTGAACGGGCCGACCGACTATCGCCTCGACCGCCTCGGCGATCTGGCGACCTGGCACACCCCCCTCGGGAATGACGCTACCGCGCAGGTCAGGGAGGCATTCTTCCGGCTTACCGACTACGCGCCCGAAGATGCAGAGCACGTGCCGAGCGGCGAACTGGAACTCGGCGGCGGACGAACCCTGCATGTGCCCAAGAGCTTCAAGGGCGTCGGCGTTTTCAGCTTCAAACGGCTTTGTGGAGAAAACCGCGGGGCTGCCGACTACCTCGCCATCGCGCATGCCTATCACTCGGTAATCGTGGTCGGCATCCCGCGCCTGTCTCCGGAGAACCGCAACGGGGCGATACGTTTCACCAAGCTGATCGACGCGCTTTACGAGAATAGCGTGAAGCTTTTCGCCACCGCTGCTGCGGAACCCGAAGACCTGTACACATCGGGCGACGGATCGTTCGAATTCGAACGTACGGTAAGCCGTCTGAAGGAAATGCAAAGCGCAGATTACATGGCGCGAGGCCACGGGCTCGCAGCTTAGGCGCTTGGACGCAAATGGCGCAGCGAGCGCTCCAGCATCAGCAATTGCCACAGGGTACGGCCGTTGTCGGACCGACCCTCGATATGGTTCTCGGCAAGGCGGACAAGCGCACTACGCTGAAACCAACCGCTGTCGACCAGGAGGCTGCTCGACGCGATGCGCCGCGCCTCGTCGGCCAGCGGGCCGCGGAACCACTGCGCCAGCGGTGTTACGAACCCCTGTTTCTTGCGGTAAAGGATGTCGTGCGGGAGATAGCGCTCCATCGTGTGCTTCAACAGCCATTTGCCGTCATTGCCACGGATGCGCTCACGCTGCGGCAGTGTGGCACCGAACTCGACGAGGCGATGATCCAGCAACGGCTCGCGTGCTTCAAGGCCGACTGCCATGCTGGTGCGATCGGTCTTCGTGAGGATATCGCCGGGCAGCCAGAACTTGAGGTCCGCATATTGCGCCCGGTCGAGCCCGGAGCGCGCCGGTGCCCTTCGCATCAACTGCTCGAAGGGCTGTTCGGCGCGGTACTCGCCGCGCGCCGTGAGCAGCGTCTCACCGTAAAGACCATCGCGCAGTTCCGGCGAAAGGATCGCCAGGGCGCGCGCATATCCGGCCTCGCCATTTTCGGCCAAGGACAGCAGCGTGGTCTTCGCACGCAAGGGGCGCGGTGCCCAGTCAGCCTTGGGCCACACTTTACCGAGCCCGCTAAAAACCGCGCCGCGCAATCTTGCCGGCAAGACTGAACGGGCCTGTTCTTCCCTCAGCTGGAAGAGATGGCGGCGATATCCGGCAAAGGCTTCGTCGGCTCCGTCGCCGGAAAGGGCGACCGTGACATGCTCCCTTGCCAGTTCGCACACCCGCAAGGTGGGCAAGGCGCTGGCGTCGGCAAACGGCTCGTCGAAGATCGCGGCAATGCGGTCGATTTGGCCGAACTGATCAGACGAGACGATGCGCTCGTGGTGGTCCGTTGCGAAGAGCTTCGCCACCTGCCTGGCGTATGCCGTTTCATCGACGCTTTCGACATCGAAGCCGATCGAGCAGCTCGTTACCGGACGATTACTCGCCTCGCTCATCAGGGCAACGACAGATGAACTGTCGACTCCGCCCGACAGGAATGCACCGAGCGGAACGTCTGCGACCATCCGGCTGGTCACGCCTTCGCGCATGAGGTGCAGCAATTCGGCGGAGCGGTCGGCGGTCTTGCCCCTCGCCCTCCCCTCGAAACTCACGTCCCACCATTGTTTCGGCTCCGGCAGGGGACGCCCATGGTCGAGCAACATGAAATGCCCGGCCGCCAGCTTGCTCACGTTTTTCAGGATTCCGCGATGGTCGGGTACATAGCCCCAGGTCATGTAGTCCTCGATCGCGAGCGGATCGATTTCCCGCCGCATCAGAGGATGAGCCAACAGCCCCTTCAACTCGCTTGCAAAGCCGATCGCGCCGCCCGGAAGCTGCGCTACGTACAGCGGCTTCACACCCAACCTGTCGCGGGCGATGAAAAGCTGGCGCCGGTCGTGATCGTAAAGGGCGAAAACGAACATGCCATCGAGCCGGGATAGGCAATCCGGCCCCCATTTTTGCCAGGCGGCCAGGATCGTTTCGGTATCGCCGTCGGTGCGAAACTTCGCCCCATCCTGTGCAAGTTCGCGTCGAAGAGCGCGGTAATTGTAGATTTCGCCATTGAAGACGATGGTCGCGCGGTCATCCGCCGAATGCATCGGCTGCGGCGAGCCTTCGAGATCGATGATCGACAACCTGCGATGCCCAAGGCCAACGCCCGGAGCAGTCCAGACCCCCGCCCCGTCGGGTCCGCGGTGAGCCAAGGCGAGCGTCATCGCCTCGATCCGCTTGGGATCGACCGGTTTGACCGTTTCGTAGTGAAATATTCCCGCGATCCCGCACATGGCGGAGTGCCCTAGACCAGACGCACCAGAACGGCAAAAGCGATCAGCGCAGTTACGATCGCCAGCGCAACACGCGCGCTCGCCGGTGCGCCGTCGAAGCGCTCGATGACGGGGAATGCGGCGGCTTCCTGTGCGGTAAATCCGGCGTCTTCAGGGTCGCGCTCAAACCAGCGCCAGGCCACGCCCAGCACCAGCGCAATCACGATGCCGAAGAAGAACCAGCCATAAACGATATGGTCGAAGCTGCCTGCCGCTTCCGCGCCCACGTATTGCGCGATGAATATTGTGGCCCAAGCGCGAACACCGTTGGCCACAATGGGCACCACAACACAGGCGAGGAGAAACCATAACCGCCGGTTCCAACTTGTGAAACAGGCGTGTGCCACCAGGATGCCGAGGGTCACCATGGCGATCAGGAACTTCACCCCGGAACACGCTTCGGCAACGATGAAAAGCCCGGCTGGCGTATCGATATATATGCCATCGGACACCGTCTCGATCCCGCTCGCCACGGTGAGCCATGTGGTGATGTGTGCTGTAATCGCTTGCAACTGCGGGATGATCTCATCGCCGAAGGGCACGAGGAAGGAGGAATAGAACAGCGGGAAAGCCAGGACGAGGCTCGCCCGCCCTCCTATCACGGCAATCGCGGCGCCCTGGAACGCTGCCAGCGTACCGGCCTGGGCGATGAGGTTGATGTCGAGTGTGCGGCCCGCCAGCCAGACCGCTAGGCCGACAATGAGCCAGACAAACCCGATCCAGCCTGCCGAGGGACGGATCTTGCGCAGTTCGTCACGCTGCAACCACACCAGCCAGGCGATGATCGCCGGGATAAGCAGGATGTGACTGTAGGTGTCGATATTCCACCACTGGTGCGCCATGCGCGTCCATTCGCGGAAAGTGAGGAGGAACAGGCCCGCCCACGCAAGCAAGACACGCACCACCGCACCTGACCAAGACCCGCCGTGTTCCGCCGGACGATCCGCAGGAGCCACATCAAGCTGCACGGCAGTTCTCACCCGTGGGCTGCACGATGCAGGCCACCTGCCTGTAGATCGCTTCCCAGCTCATCTCGCGTGCGACAAATTCCCGCGCCTTCGCCCCGATTGCCGCACCATCGAGATGCCCATCCAGCAAGTTTCGCAGTATTTCGATCATCGCGGCATCATCGCTCGCGATCAGGAAATGCTCGGCATCGCGTGCCGGGATTCCTGTCGCCGCCCCTTCGGTAAGAACGACAGGTCGTGCCATGGCCATCGCTTCAAGGACCTTGTTCTGGACCCCCCTGGCAATCGAGAGCGGCGCGACGACTGCATCGGCTTCGGCCAGGAACGGTCGCATGTCGGGCACTCCGCCCCACACGGTCACATTGGAAAGCTTGCCAAGCTCGCGAACGGCATCGGTGGGCGCGCGCCCGACGATGTGGAAATGCGCGCTCTTCTCCGCAGAAATTCTCGGCAGGATCCGGTGCGCAAATCGCTCCACCGCCGCGACATTGGGGGCGTAATCCATCTGTCCGGTGAAGACGATATTCGCCGCATCCTGCGAAAACTGCGGAGGCGACAGGTCCATTTCGGGATCGAAATACCGCGTATCGACGCCATTGCCGAAGTAGCGGATATTACCAGCTTCCGGTCGACCGACGCGCGAACGCAGCAGATCGGCCTCGCTCTCGCTTATCAACGTGGTCACGTCGGCGCGGTCTGCAACACGCTCCTCTTCCATGGCGAGAAGGCGGCCCTCCCGCCCGTTGATCCACGCCATCTGTCCAGCTTCGGCATAGGCTTCGAACTTCGCGCTATCGACATCGCACAGGTCGATCACCACGCGGCCGCCAAAGCTGTCCGGCACATATTGTCCCATCTGGCCCGAAAAGACGACGATCGTATCGATCGGGTTTGCGGCAAGCGTGCGCTCCACCCATGATTGCAAGTTGCGGTCTTGGAATGCAGCGAGGCTCACCGGCTTGTTTGACAGCAGGGCTTGCAAGCCCGCCAAAACCAGCGGCTTCTTCCTGTCCGCCACGTGACATGATGCAGCGATGGCAGAGAGTTCTTCGCGGTGGTCGCGATCTTCCTGCGTTTCGGCGAAGGTCCCGACATGGACCGGGCCAAGCCCCACCAGTGCCTTGAGCAGGTGATGCGAGCGGATCTTGTCTCCGCGGTTGGGCGGAAACGGCATCCGGTGCGCAAGGAAGAGGATTTCGCCCATGCTATCCCAACCCGCGCGCAATCCAGGGGCCGATCAAGTTCGCCACTGGAAGAGGAAGCTTCTTCCAGAGCTCGATCTTCGCCGAATAGCCGTCGTCGGTCGGGTCGATATTGCGCGCCTTTACGCCCGGCGCAGTCCAGCGACGATAGGTGAGCGGCTCAGGCTCGAAGCCCCAGTTCTTCTTGAAAGCGAACGGTCCGCTGCCGGTCTTGGAGCGGCCGAAATCGAACCGGTCCATCCCCTTGCGACGGGCGTGGCACATCAGTTCGTAATACATGCGCTCGTTTGCGCGAACAGTGCGCGCTTCCCAACGTCCGCCACCCCAGTAGGGCATGACCGCTCCATCGTGATAAAGCGACAGCACGCTCGAAATTGGGCGACCCTCGTGCGACACTGTGAGGATATCCGCGTCATCCCCGAATGTTTCGATCACGGCAGCAAAAAGACTGCGCGGAAAGACTGGCGTACCGAGGTTGCGCACGCTTTCTGAATAGCACTGGTAGTGCGCCTCCAGATCCCGCTCGCTACGACCGACGGTGACCTCCAGGTCGTTGGCCAAGCCCTTGCGAACCTCTGCACGCGCCTTGCGCGGAATGGCGTGCAGCTGCGCTTCGTTGTCGCTTTCCAG
Source organism: Qipengyuania seohaensis (assembly GCF_002795865.1). Classification (NCBI taxonomy): domain Bacteria; kingdom Pseudomonadati; phylum Pseudomonadota; class Alphaproteobacteria; order Sphingomonadales; family Erythrobacteraceae; genus Qipengyuania; species Qipengyuania seohaensis. The sequence goes on along the minus strand of NZ_CP024920.1, from coordinate 2,822,667 downwards.
AACCCTGACGAAGCCGGCGTGCTGACCTTCGATGCGGTCCCAGCCTTCGCCCGCATCGGGCGAGCGGAGTTCGACGGTCGAGACACTAAGACGCGTGGCAAGTTCGGCAGCGGAAGCTAGCAGTGCCTCAAGCACCCGCTCATCTGTAAACAAGGGACCGCCTCCGACTGCGAATCCGCTCGACACCAAGGCCCTGCCGAATAACGGCGAGTGGACATCACTAAGCGGCAGCCATCCACAGATCGCACCGCCGCGTTCTGCGACGAGCCCTAACGCTCCCTGCCCGGTGCCCGCTTGGATCGCGGCCAGCCATGTGGGACGTTGGAATACGTTGCCGTGATTTTCGCGCACGAAATCCTCGATGCGTGCGCGTTCCTGCGCGCTTTCCAGATCTGCAAGCGCTACCGATGTCTTCATGGCGACCGGCGCATTCACGCGGCCCAGTCCATGGCGCGCGCACGTTCGATCTGCGCCACCTCGTCCATGCGTCCCCACGAAAAGTCGTCGAGCAGGCCCCCGAGCTTGCCCGCCATGCGGGACAGGTTGGTGTAATGGCGCAGGCGCGAACGCAGCGGCGCTCCGGCTACGCGAGGTTGTTCCGGATCGATTTCCCAAGGGTGGAAATAGAAGATCGCCGGGCGCCCTTCTGCCCGATTGACCTGCCGGATGGCCCAGCGGCTGAAGCCGTAAGGCAGGACGCGGAAGAAGCCACCGCCTCCGGCCGCAAGCCTGCGATTGGCGAGAACGGCTGTCGTCACGGGAATCTCGATGAGATCGCTGCCTGCAACCGGATAGAAGGCAAAGCGCGGAGCATCGGGCCAGCCATAGTGATCGTGTACAACCGGCGCGACGCTGGATGAATAGGTATATCCGTGCTCGGCCAGCACATCGTGGGCCCATGGATTACGCGCATCAATGGAAAAGCTCGGCGCGCGATAGCCGGTGATAGCGCACCCGCTCGCGTCTTCGAGGATGGCGCGCGATTTCGCGAGATCTTCGGAAAACTGCTTCCGCGTGAAGGTGAATACGCGCGTATGGTCGTAACCGTGGCTGGCGAGTTCGTGACCGCGTTCGACGATGGACCGCATGGCAGATTTGTTGCGTTCGGCAATCCAGCCAAGGGTGAAGAAGGTCGCCTTGACGCCCGCCTCGTCGAACAGGTCGAGGATACGCGCTACATTGTCGCCGACGCGCAGTTCCAGGCCGTCCCAGTCTTCGCGCTTGAGCGTGTTTTCGAAAGCGCCCACCTGGAACCAGTCTTCGACGTCGACCGACAGGCCGTTGACGATGTTCCCCGGTTTCATGGACGCCCCCTCCGACGCCGTCACGCCGCTTCGCGGGTTCCGGTCGACTCGAAATAGTCGATCATCATCGTCAGCACATGTCGCAGCGAACGCTCTTGGTCGTCGAGGCGCTGTTCTATGGCGGAGAGCCGCTGGTCGATATCCTCGGGCACGGCGCCCTCGCTATCCTTGGCGGCAGCGAGCTTTTCCACCTCGCGGCGCAGCGCCGCCATGTGCTTGTCCCGTTGGGCGAATGCGCCTTCGATCGCTTCGATCTGATGATCGAGAAGGCCCTTCTCGCGCGCCGTGTTGTCCGCTTTCGACATTGCAGGCGCACTTTCGGTCCGAGCCTTGGCGATGGCGTCGGACGCAGGCAGGTTGCGATCGGGACGCGCGCGCTGCGGCGTCTCCTGCGCTTCGGCAGAGGCATCGCCGCTCATCTCTTCGATCACCGCGTCGAGCATGTCGACCTCGAGCATCGACTGTTCTTCCAGCGATCCCATGAGCAGCAGGCGGTTCATAACCTGGTTTACCTTGCGCGGAATGCCGAGCGTCGCCTTGTGCAGGCGCGGCCAGATCGCGCTGGCGAATTCGGGGTTTCCGGTCCAGCCCACGTGCTCGAGCCGGTGCGTGACATAAGGCTCCATTTCACCGGGCTGCATGGGCTCGAGGTGGTGTGCCGCGATCACGCGCTGGCGCAGCTGCTCGAGCTCGTCAGACTGCGCGAGCAAGTGCTTGAATTCCGGCTGGCCAAGAAGGAGCGTCTGCAACAGCGGGTGCGAACCGAGCTGGAAGTTCGACAGCATCCGCAATTCCTCGAGCGCGCCGATCGACAGGTTCTGTGCTTCGTCGACGATCAGCAGGACACGGCGACCGCCACGCGCTTCTTCGTGGAGGAACAGTTCTATCGCCGCCAGCGCACTTGCCTTGTCTCCGCCTTCGACATCGAGGCCGAAGCTGCGCGCCGCGACGTGGATCATTTCTTCCCCGTCCAGTGCGCTCGTCACGACTTCGCCCACGGTCATGCGGCGGTCGTCCAGCTTCTGCTTGAGATGCGCAACCAGCGTCGACTTACCAGCGCCCACCTCGCCCGTGATGACGACGAAGCCTTCACCCTGGTTGAGGCCATAGCCGAGATAGCTCAGCGCCTTCTTGTGCGTGATGCTCTCGAAATAGAAAGCCGGATCGGGGGTGAGCTGGAAAGGGCGCTCGGTAAAGCCGTAGAATTCCTCGTACATCGGAACGTCCTTATCAGAAATCGTAGCGCAGGCCGAGAAGCGCGCTCGCCGCACGAATATCCGCCTCGCTGAGTTCGGAATCAACGGCGTAGATCGAAACCGCAGCGCGAGCGGAAAGCTTCTGCCAGATGGGTTGGTAATAGGATGCGGAGCTTCCGTATGAGAAAGTATCGCCGATTTCGCCCACGCCGCTGTCGAACCAGCTGCCGAACGTATTCACGCTGAAACTGCCTTCCCAGATGGGCCCGCTGACCCCTGCGGTCACGTAATAGCTTTCGTCTACGACGTCGTTGGCTGCAGCTAGAACGGTGCCCTGTGCGGCGATGAACTTGCGGTTGTCGTATCCGGCAGCAATGCCAGCGGTCATCAGGCCTATGCGGCGCGTGTAACTCGCCACGACGCCGCGGCCGCGGAACACCGAGGAGCGGACGGAACCGAGCAGACCCGCCAGGCAATTGCTGCCGACGGTCGGACTGGTGCAGCCGGTGATGTCGCCCGAAACCGGATCGCGCAGCACTTCGAAGTCGGTCGGCAAGGCGGCCAGCGCATCGTTGACCCGTCCACCGAAACCCTGAAGCGAATCGTAGACACCCACGGAGACGTTCGACCTGCTGTCGGGCTGCCAGTTGAAGCTGCCGTAGTAGGTATCGCTGTCGTAGCGGCGGCCGAATGTCGCCTGCAACTGAGTGCGGCTGCTTGGGCGCCAGATCACGCCGACGTCCCAGATCAGGCCGTCAGCTTCGTAGGCGATACGGCGGGGGCTGCCCTCGTCGACCAGATAGCGGCCGTTCGCTCCGATAACGGGATTGCCGTCACCATCGCGCACGGCATCGCGCGATGAAACCTCGACGTCCTCGACGCCTGCCCCTGCGACGATCGCGAGCGTGCGCGAAACCGGGATGGTCACATCCCCGCGCACGTAGGCATCCCTCACCCGCTGTTCGAGATTGTCGATATCTTCCTGGTAGAAACCTGCGCCGACACCCACGCCGACAGGGAAAGGCATCCCCGGCGCCGTTGCCGCGCGAACCATGGCCGAATGGGAGACGCTTTCGTCGAACAGGTCGATTTCGTCACCCTGCAGGGTCACAAATTCCGGACCGTCGATCCGCGTATAGCCGATCCTGTAATTCGCATCGATCTGCACGTCCTCGACACGCGTAGTCAGGGTGGGACCGGCATAGAGCGAATAGGTCTTGGTCGTCGTGTCGTCATCGCCGATGATCGGGGCGATGACGGAACCGCCGGCTCCTGCGGTCCGCGTCCGGCTGGCAAGAGCGCCTGCCTCGAACTGCAACGTGCGTGGGATAATGGCCGTGTAGGCGCGGGCCAGACCTGTGATGCGGTCGGTATCGCGGGCATTGTCGTTCCAGGCGAAATTGCGCTCGTAGCGCACCGACACCGCGGCCCCGCTGTTTCGCCCACGCAATTGCGCGTCCACACCGGCGGCAAGCTGGGTGTAGGTCACGACATCGTCGCCCGGCGACATCTGCCAGGTGAAGACCTGCGACGCCTCGATGTAGGGGTCGATACGCGTCCGGTCGATCGCGCCCGTACCTTCGTCCTCGCGCTCGCCATTGCCATAGCCCTGCGCAGCCGCAGGGGCCGCACAAAGCGCAAGCGCCGTTGCAAGAAGAGCGAATAGCCGGTTCACGCCATTATTCCCCGTACCCGTAATAACTGCCGAACTTACGGCCGCTCGGGCTGAACGTGGCGTCATTCAGCAACAGGCGGATGTCGGGACAGGCGGAAAGCAGGTCGATCGCATCTTCGAGCGCTACCTGGCCGGTCACGTCTGCGCGGGCCACCAGCAGGGCCTGGCCGACGTGCTTTGCCAGCTCGCTTGCAGGCGTTGCCGCAAGTGCCGGCGGGCTATCGAAAACAATCATCCGGTTCGGCGCACCGCGGGTAAGCCGGTTGAGGACCTCCCAAGTCCGTTCGCTGGCAAGATATTCGCTGTCCCGCCCGGTGCGAGCGCCGGCCCCGAGCACCCACAGTCCGGGAATATCGGTGCCGATCACATGGTCTTCCACGTGGCTGGATGGGTCTGCGAGAACGTCCATGAAACCCGTTTCGTGCGACAGGCCCAGCTTCGACAGGATGCAAGGCTTGCCGAAATCCGCGTCGATCAACAGGACTTCGCTGTCGCGCTCGGCAGCCATGGCCAGCGCGAGATTGAGGGCACAGAAGGTCTTGCCCTCGTTCGGATGCGGCGAGCACACCAGCACACGCCGCGACACCGCAGTACCCTCGGCGTTGGCCGAGGAGAGAACCTGCCGTTTCACGATCCGGAATTCTTCGAGCAGGCGCGATGCACCTCCGTCCGGATCGATCAGCCCCTGCTCGCGCAGGAGATCGCGGGAAACCGGATGCCGCTCGCCGGAGAACTGTACGGCCGGCTGCGCATCGCTGCGGCGGCGGCCCTGGATTTCCGGTGCAGTCTGCCTTTCCGGTTCGGCTTTCGCTTCCACCCGTGCTGGTTCCACCGGCACGGGTCCGACTGGTGCGGGCTCAACCGGCGCGACCTTTGCCGTTGGCGTGCGCTTGGCAGCGAACTTCGTCTTCGCATCAGCGTCGAGCATGACTGGCACGGCCGCAGGGGCAAGCTTGTCCAGACCGTAGGCTCCGCTCGCCCTTTCGAGCAGCGAATCCTGCTTGTCCTTCGCTTCCGCCTTGTCGCGGGGGGTTATGTTGGTGGGCTTGTTCACGCTCATTTCCTCAGGCAACCGAACCCACTTGCACCAGCTCGACGATGAGCAGCAGCAGGCAAAGCGCAGCCAGTGCACCAGTGCCCGCGAAGAACTGTTTCAGCCGCAGCTTTTCGTGCTGCGCCGCAGCTTGCGTTATCGAGCGTGAAACCGTCCCGATCACGGGCAGATCCAAGGCGCTCTCCAATCGCTCTGCAGTCGTGAAGCTGGACTTCAGGAGACCGAGAACGAACGCGACGCCTGCCCCGATGGCGAGGCCTGCCATGAGCACGCCGACCAGCAGCAAAGGCCGGTTGGGCGCGGCAGGGGTCTGCGGCAGGATCGGCGGATCGATCACGTCGAACTGGAAGGAATTGCGGTTGGTTTCGTAGTCTCCGCGAACCCGCATCCGCTCCCTGCTCTGGAGAAGTTCGTCATACTTCTCCTTCTGGACCTCGTAATCGCGGCTGATACGGCGCGCTTCTGCCGCCACGGCAGGTTCGGAAGCCTGCGAGGCGATAAGGGCCGTAATGTCGGATTGCAGGGCAACCTTGCGGGCCTGAAGGGCTTGCACATTGGCCTGCCGCTCGGCCCGGATGGAGACGAGAGAGCTGTAGGCCGGATTGATGGTCGCGCCCGCATCGCTCGGAGAAGCGTTTGCCTGCTTGCGCAAGGCCTCTACCTGCCGAACCTGCGCGACGACATCGGGATGGCTGTCGGTAAGGCCGCGTGCCCGCATGGAGGCGAGCTGCGATTCCGCCTGGAGAAGCGCGCCTTGCGGCCCGCCACCGGCACCCGGCATCACCATCGTCCGGGGCGTCCCGGCAATCTGGCCGTTGATCGCTGCCAGCGAGCTCTGGGCGGCAGCAATGTCCGAATCGACGTTGCGCATTTCACTGCGCATGGTTTGCAGGCGCATCCCGCTTGCGCCCGCTCCTGCAACGGCTTCCGGATTCGCTGCTTCGAACGCCAGGCGACGCTCCTCGATCGCTTCGAGCTCCGCCTTGCGTTCTTCCAGGGCCTGCTCGAGGAAGATCATGGTCTGGGCCACATCGCCGCGATTGTCGGCGATGTTCTGTTCGCGGAACAGGTCGATCGTACGCTGAACGACTTCCTGGGCCAGCTTGGCGTTCTCCGCATCGGAAAAGCCGCTGCGGCCGATGGTCGCGGTGATCTCGAACAGGTTTTGCTGTTGCAGGCTGACGCGAATGTTTTCCGACAGGGCAGCGACCGCGCTCTGCATCTCCAGATCGGTCTCCACCTTGTCCCCAAGCCGGGTCGAGCGGATGATCTTTTCAAGGTTCGTGGTGCTCGTCAGCGTCTGGCGGACGCGGGTGATCGCTTCCTCACCGCCATTGGCGATTTGCAGCTCTTCGCCCAGCACGTCTTCCAGTTCGACGAAGATGCGCGCCCTGCTTTCGTAGCTGTTGGGGATGAGCGCCACCGCCATCCAGCCCAGAACGCAAATGCCCCACGCAACCGCAAGCGCTATCCAGCGGCGGTTCCAGATCGTGTGCAGCGCGCTGCGAAACTGGTCGATGATGTCCTGCATGCCCCCTGCCCCGCCTTAGAAGGCGCTTTCCGGGATGATGATAACATCCCCGGGCTGGAGCAGCACGTTGGCATCGCTGTCACCGCGCTTCAGCAGGTCGGTGAGACGAAGCGCATATTCGCGCTGCGAGCCGGAATTCTTGTCGTAGCGGATGAGTTTCGCGCGGTTGCCTGCCGCGAATTCGCTCAGGCCGCCGACGGAAATCATCGCATCGAGAACGGTCATGTTCGCCCGATACGGCAAGGACGCGGGTTTTTCGGTAGCGCCGACGATGCGGATTTGCTGGCTGAACGTACCCGCGAATTCGTTGACGATGACCGACACCAGCGGTTCTTCGATGTACTGGCTCAGCTGCTCACGGATGGCTTCCTCCAGCTGGGAGGGCGTCTTGCCGACCGCAGCGAGGTCTTTGACCAGCGGGATCGTGATACGGCCATCGGGGCGCACCTGGATGTTCTCTGCACCCAGTTCCGGATTGCGCCACACATGGATGGTCAACTCGTCGAGCGGCCCGATGATGTACTCCGCACCTGGCTCTTCCTGGGCGGACACAAAGGTTGCCGGCGGCAGTTCTTCACCACCGGTTGTGGCACAGCCCCCCAAGGAAACTCCTGCGCCAAAGACGAGAGCGAGAGCGGCAGATCGCGACGATTGCATTCCGAAAATCCCTGATAGTGGATGCACCTGCAGCAGAGGTTGCAGGCACATCTTCCCAAATTCGCCCCGCTTCTTGCGCGAAAAAGGTGAACATACCGTTAGTCATAGACCCGCGAACGCGCGGAATCGCTAGGAATTAGCACGAATTAGCAGAGTGTCTCAAATCAGGACTTCGGCAGCCGGGCCCTGTCCAAGGAATGCGCTGGGAGATGCGCTCGCCCCATAGGCCCCGGCGCAGAACACAGCGACCAGATCGCCAACCTCTGCGCGCGGCAGGAATGCCTTGTCGGCCAGCCTGTCGAGAGGGGTGCACAGGCATCCCACGACATTTACCTCTTCGGCCGGTTCCTCTGCGAAGCGGTTGGCTATCGCTATGGGATAGTTGCGCCTCACCACGGTGCCGAAATTGCCCGATGCGGCCAATTGGTGGTGCAGCCCGCCATCCGTGACGAGATAGGTTTCTCCGTGGCTTTCCTTCCGATCGATGACGCGGGTGACATAGATACCGGCTTCGCCCACCAGGTAGCGGCCAAGTTCAACGAAAAAGTCCGCTTCCGAGAGGAGTTCAGGTAGACTTTCCAACCGTCTGGACAAGGCACCTCCAACCGCGTCGAGGTCAAGAGGCTCGTCGCCGTGGAAATACGGGATGCCGAAACCGCCACCCATGTTGAGCTTGGGCAGCGCGATATCCGCCTCGCGCGCCAGTCTGTCGGCGAGCGCGAGGATGTTGCCCTGCGCCTCGATGATCGCCTCCGCGCTCAGTGCCTGGCTGCCGGTGAAGATATGCAGGCCGCGCCATTCACACCCTGCATCGACAATCGTGCGAATGAGGTCGGGGACACGTACGGCATCCACTCCGAACGGTTTCGCACCGCCACCCATTTTCATGCCGGACCCCTTCAGTTCGAAGTCCGGATTGACCCGCACCGCGAGCCGGGGGGTTGTTCCAATACGGTCGGCAATCGCCAGGGCACGAGTGGCCTCGTTCTCGCTTTCCAGGTTCAGGGTTACCCCCGCGGCAATTGCCGCTTCCAGCTCGGCGTCGCGCTTGCCCGGGCCGGCAAAGCTGACCCGTTGCCCCTCGATGCCTAGTTGCTGCAGCATCTCCAATTCGCCGCCAGAAGCGATGTCGAGGCCATCGACCAACCCCGAAATGAATTCGAGAAGTGGCGTATAACTATTTGCCTTGATTGCGTAATTTACTTTAATCCTGTCCGGCAATGACGTGCGCAAGTGCGATATCCTGCGTTCTATCAAGGACCTGGAGTAAGCGAAAAACGGGGTGCGTCCGGCTTCTGCCCCCATCTGGGAAACAGGGACGCCGGCAACGGCAAGCTCGCCATCCAGGACGCCATAGCCTTCGGGGATCGGGCCGATCGGTTTCATGCGCCTATCTCCTTTTTCAGGGCTGTCCGGTCGATTTTGCCGTTCGGGTTCAGGGGCATCGTGTCACGCCAGTGATAGGCATGTGGCTGCATGAAATTCGGCAACTCCCGTGATAGCTGGCGTTTCAACTGCTTTTCGAGCGCGTCGAGAGGCTCCTCCCGTTCGGATCTCGAAACGAGGTGGATGGCATGACCCAGTTTGGGATCGGCGATCCCGAAGGCAACAGCTTCTGCCACCAGGCCGGTGGCCAGCGCCGCGCTCTCGATCTCCTGGGGGCTGATCCGGTTTCCTGCGCTCTTGATCATCGCGTCACGGCGACCGACGAAGTAAAGCAAGCCATCCTCATCGCGTTTGACCCGGTCACCGGACCATACGGCGATCCCTCCATACTTCGAGGAGGCAGGTGCAGGCTTGAATCGCTGCGCGGTGCGAACGTCATCCTGCCAATACCCTTGGGCGACCAGCGGGCCGCAATGCACGAGTTCACCCTCCTCCCCGGCGGCGGCAGGAAGGCCCTGATCGTCGATCACAAGGATTTCAGCGAAAGGGATCGCTCTACCCATGGAGGTCGGATGCGTGTCCACCAGCGCGGGTTCGAGGTAGGTCGAGCGGAAAGCTTCGGTCAGACCATACATCGGGAATAGGTCCGCTGCGGGAAACAGCGAGCGCAGATTTGCGACGAGGTCTTCGGTCAATGCACCGCCGCTATTGGTCATCCTGCGCATCGATGCGACGGCCTCGTCGGGCCATTCGATCTCGGTAAGCTGCACCCAGAGCGGAGGGACGGCGGCAAGCGTCGTCACCGCATGCCTGGCGCACGCCTTCACCACGTCTTTCGGAAACAGGTAATCGAGCGGCACGACACAGCCGCCTGCATACCACGTGCTCAAAAGCTGGTTCTGGCCGTAATCGAAACTTAGCGGGAGAACCGCAAGCGTGACGTCGTCACCCTCCATCCCGAGGTAGTGGGCAACCGAGACCGCGCCCAGCCAAAGGTTCGCATGACTTAGCATCACGCCCTTCGGTGCTCCTGTGGATCCGCTGGTATAGAGGATCGCGGCCAGTTCGTCGGGATCGCGATCGGATGGCGGGAGCGAACGACCGTTCGCATTGGCCAATCCCGTAACCTCGTCTTCCGCGATGACTTCACAATGCGCCGGGATGTCGCGCTCTTCCAGCGATTTGAGGCGTGCAGGCGTTGCCAGCAACAGGCACGCTCCGCTGTCGCTCAGGATGTGGGCGACCTGGCTGTGCTTGAGGAGAGGATTGATCGGGACGTGGATCATCCCCGCGCGTGCAGCGGCAAGCGGCAGCAGGCACGTGAGTTCACCCTTCGCCGCCCAACTGGCGACGCGCGATCCCGCCTCGCACTTGCTTGCAAGCCATCCAGCAAGCAGCGCAACGCCTTCGCGTAAATCTGCATAGGTCAACGTCCTGTCTCGCAGGACGAGAGCGCGTGACTGTGCATCGCCCAACTCGGCGAGTTGATCCAACGGTTGCGGCGTGGGATCAGGCAGGAGCGATCCAGGCGGGGAGTTACCGGTGGTCATCACGGTCAGCTATCACGACACGGTTACAAAACTGCAAGGGCTCGACGGCCCCGATGCGGGACCTTTCGACCGATATGAGTGGTATCGACTGCTGGAAGCGCACGGGGCGGCCCCGTTCGTCGCTCGTGGCACCGACGGCGAGAGGACTGCAGCCCTCCCCTTGCTGCGCGGAAACAAGGGGCTGGAGCCCCTGAGCAACTGGTTCGCATTCTCCTGGCGGCATCTGACGGGTGACCACGACGCGTCCCGCCTCCTCGTCGAGATCGCCCATGACCTGAAAAAGCAAGCGCATCGCGTGGATCTGTTTCCGCTGGCTGCCGAGGACGGCTCTTACCAGGATTTGCGGGAAGCTTTCGAACACGCCGGCTGGTCCGTTTACGGCGAACAGTGCGACGAAAATCACGTACTCCGGGTAGAGGGGCGCAGTTTTACCGAATACTGGGACACGCGTCCCGGCAGGATGAAGACCACGGTGAAGCGCAAAGCCTCCAAGGTCGAAGTGACAATATCCGCATCATTTCAATCTTCTGAGTGGGAAACTTACCGGCACATCTACAATCGAAGCTGGAAGCCGCGTGAGGAAAGGGCGGATATTCTCGAAGCGTTTGCGCGCATGGAAGACGGGCGCGGAGCCTACCGCCTCGGTATTGCGCGGATCGGGGGCGAGCCCGTCGCCGCCCAGTTCTGGAGCGTCGACCACAAGGTCGCTTCCATCCACAAGCTGGCCCATCTCGAAAGCGCTGAGCCCTATTCCGCAGGGACGGTGCTCACCGCAGCGCTGTTCGAATATGCAATCGATGTCGATCGTGTCGAGCTGATCGATTTCGGCACCGGATCGGATGCCTATAAACGCGACTGGATGGAAGAATGCCGGCCGCGATTTCGCCTTACCTGCCTCGATGCCAGGCAACCGGGCGCATGGCCGGCCTTGGCCAAGCGTATGCTGGGCCGCCTTGCACCGCGCAAAGTGCGCGGCTAAGGCGGCCTCCGCTTCAAGAGGGGAACCTTTCAGACCTATGGGCGAAATCGCCACATCCGAGCCGACCGGTCCGAGCCGCAGCGCGATTGATACTGCGCTGCGTTCCATCATGTCCGACGTGCTGGCACTCGATCCCGAGCAGGTTGCCGAGTTCGATGGAGACACAGGGCTCTTCGGACACCTTCCGGAACTCGACTCGATGGCCGTCGCCACCCTTCTGACCGAGATGGAAGACCGTCTCGATATCATCATCGAAGATGACGATGTCGATGGCGAAATGCTCGAGACCTATGGCGCACTCCTGGCCTTCGCAGAGGCCAAGGTAATCGAAGGCTGAGCGCGCGCTCCCATGTTCATTGAATGGCCCGCCCCGCTCCCCGATGGCGGGACGAGCATGGAGCTGGCAATTTCCACGGCCCGCAAGGATGCACCTGACCTCCTGGTAATCCCGCCGCTGTTCGATGAAGCGAACCGGATGCGCGCGCAGCTGGTTCTGCTCATGCGCACCCTGCAGGACCTCGGCATCTCCAGCGTCATGCCGGATCTGCCGGGGATCAACGAAAGCCTTCAGCCGCAAGACGCGCAGACCCTGTCAGCCTGGCGCGCCGCTGCGGGATCTGCGGCGAAGCACTTCGGGGTCCGTCACGCCCTCTTCACGAGATCTGCCTGTTCCCTCGATACCGGCGTGGTTCCGGCAATATATTATGCACCGTCCGACCCGGCAAAACTGCTGCGGGCGATGGCACGGGCGCAAAGCCTTGCCGAAAAGGAAGCGGGCAACCACCGCACCCCGTCCCAAATCATCGAAAAAGCCTGCTCAGATGGAGCAACGCTCGCCGGCTGGAAGATCGGGGCGGCAATGGCCCGCGAGCTTGTCGAAGGCACCGTAGACGGGAATGTCACGGCAAGGATCCTCACCCATGATGATATCGGAGGGCGCCCTCTCTGGCTCAGCAATGAAGGCGGGGTCGACGAAAAACAGGCGATAGCCCTGGCCGCCCTCATCGCGGAAGAGGCACGTCTCCCATGAGCCGCCTCCATCTCGCCTTTCACTGCGGTGGGCTCAACCTTGCCGGAACTCTCGACAATGCGCCGGGAACGACCGGACTGCTGATCGTCACGGGAGGACAGGAACCGCGTGCAGGTGCATTCGGTTGGCAGGCACGCCTTGCCGCCGAGGTGGCAAGTGCCGGCTTCCCGGTATTCCGTTTCGACAGGCGCGGCATCGGAGACAGCGAGGGTGAGGATCGCGGCTATGAGAAGTCCCGCAAGGACATAGCCTCGGCGCTGCAGGCATTTCGCGCGCTATCGCCGCAAATGGATAGCGTGGTCGGCTTTGGCAATTGCGATGGCGCATCGGCGCTCATGCTGGCGGAAGGATTGGGTTGCGATGCGCTCGTCCTGAGCAATCCCTGGGCAATCGAGGATAGCACCGCATCGCTGCCACCGGCCGCCACGGTCAGATCCCGCTATCTCTCCAAGCTCCGCAACCCCGGGGAAATTTGGCGCCTGCTGACAGGTAAGGTGGACCTCCCGAAGCTGGCTTCCGGTATTCGGCACGCATCTGGGACTGGCCAGCAGGCCAACCCCCTGATCCCTCCTTTGAAGGCGGGACTTGCGGAATTTTCAGGAGACGTTCGCTTCCTCGTTGCGGAAAACGACCGGACGGCCCAGGTTTTCGCGGCCGATTGGGGGCCTGACGAGCGCATGGCGGTGTGCGAAAACGCTGGCCATGCCTATGCGGAACCGCAGGCCCGGGAATGGCTGCTGGCCCAGGTACTCCTGGCTCTCAGGTCCTAGCGCGTGAAGTAGCTGGTCAGCTCGACATGCGTCGACCAGCGGAATTGGCCAACCGGACGCAACGCCTCCAGCTTGAATCCTGCATCGACGAGCGTCCTTGCATCGCGGGCCCAGCTCGATGGATTGCAACTCACATAGACGACGCTGCCGATCTCGCTTGCGGCGATTTGCGCCACCTGCTCGCGCGCACCCGCGCGGGGAGGATCGAGCAAAACCGCTGAAAACTTAGATATTTCCGTAGCTTCCAGAGGATTTCTGAAAAGATCTCGATGCATCGCGTGGACCGGAATACCGCGGCTGTTGGCAGCCGACTTGCATGCGAGATACGCGTCGCGCGCCGCTTCTGCTGCGAGTACCTTCGCCGGGTTGGCAAGAGCGAAGGCAAAGGTCCCGAGGCCGGAAAACAGGTCGGCGATAGTGGTTGATCCCTCCAGCCAGCGCTTAGCATCGGCAAGGAGCACCTCTTCGCCATCCGAAGTAGGCTGCAGGAAGGCACCTTGGGGCAAGCCGACGGGCACATCGCCGAGTGAAATCGTGACAGGTTCAGGCTCCCAGACGGGCTCTGGTCCGAAACCCTGGTCGAGTGAGAGACGCGCCAGAGAGTGTTCCCTCGCAAAGTCCAGCAATGCCTCGGTAACCGCCAGTCCGTCGGCCTCGATACCCTTGATCGCACAGTCGATGCCCTGCTCGGCGAGCGTCAGCGAAACATCGACCGGGCCGCGGCCCGCAAGGTCGACTACCAGCTTGCGCAAGGGTGCGACGAGCGAGAAGAGACGCGGATCGAGGATCTCGCATTCGCGCATGTCGACGATGCGGTTGCTTCGCGCCTCGCGAAAACCGATCACCGCCCCCTTTCCGGCCTTGAGCGCATGCAAGGTAGCCCTCCGCCTCGACTGCGGCGGCGAAAGGTGGGTCGGCAGGCTTTCGCCGATGTCGATTTCCTGGCCGCGGGCCGCGTTGACGACCCGATCGGTCACGAATTGCTGCAAGGCGTATTCATCAGCGTGCTGGAGCTGGCACCCGCCGCACGTACCGAAATGCCGGCACGGTGGCGTCGCGTGATGAGGACCGGCTTCTATCAATCCGTCCGACGTCACCACGTCTCCGGTGACGGCGCCTGCCACATGCCTGCCCGACTGTGTGACGCCGTCGCCCTTTGCGGCAATACGGACGATTTCTTCTGTCTCGCTCATAGGAACGACGCCATGGCCGGTTTGACGCAATGTGCAAGCTGCAAGGCGGTAAAGGCCGGACCGGCGAGGCACGCCGCTTCGTGATGCAACCAGACGGCGTCCTGCGCAGCCTCCATGGGACTACGCGATCCAGCGAGGCGCGCCGCGCAAATCCCTGCGAGCACATCCCCGGACCCGGCCACCGAAAGCCAGCTGCTACCTTGCGGAAAGAACACTGTAGTGCCCTCACCCACCAGGATCGTGTCCGGTCCCTTGGCCAGGACCGTCAGGCCTGTCGCCGCCGACAATGAGCGTGCCCGATCGAGCTTGCCGTTCGCTTCGACGCCGAAGGATTTGCACAATGCCGCCAATTCGCCTTCATGCGGCGTCAGCAGGAGGCGGGACGGATCGACACCTTCCATAAGATCGTCGTCGAGCAGGTGAAGCGCATCGGCGTCGAGCACGCATTGCCTGCCTGACGTCAAAGCTGCTGCCAGTCGTTCGCGCGAAGTCGCGCCCCGCCCCAGCCCTGGTCCGACCAGCAGAGCGTCAATGCGATCATCATTCAGCGCTACATCGAGATCGTTGTCGACGATCACCAAATCGGCCGGTGCGTCCGGGTGCGACCGGTCGCTGAAAAGCTTCACATAACCCGCACCTGCGCGCATCGCCGCTTCGCAGGACAAGAGCGGCGCGCCGGGCATTTCCCCGGCCACAACGGCGACGAGACCCCGCGTATATTTGTGCGCATCCGCTGCCGGTGCCGAAAGCACGGGCCGGCTGGAGAGGAAGCCATGGACGCCGTCGAAAGGCAGTCCGAGGTCGACCAGCTTTTTCTCGCCCATCCTCGCCACCGAAGGCATCAGGAAATGCGCCTGCTTCCATGCACCCAATGCAATCGTCAGGTCGTATCGCGGCATAGGTCCGAGAGTGGAACCGCAATCGCTCCGCACAGCACTCGGGACATCGATTGCGATTTTAAAACAGCTACTTGCAGATAGTTGCTCGAGCAGTTCGCGAAATGCACCCTCGACCTGACGCGACAGGCCGTAGCCGAAGAGGCAGTCGACCACGATTGCATGCTCTAACCGGCCCTTCTCGCGCGAGTCGCCCCCAAACCGACTTCGGGCGGTTCCGGCAGTATCCGTCGAGGGTTCGACCGGTGCGATGACGTCGACATCGTATCCGCGGGAACGCAAATCCTCGGCGATCACATATCCATCGCCGCCATTGTTACCCGGACCGCACAGGACAGTCACCGGCCTGCCGCCTGCCGCGCGATGCACCCATCGGGCGGCCCCCTGTCCGGCCTTGAGCATGAGGTCCCACTCGCTGACGCCGGCCGCCATGGCCGCCTTCTCGGCAGCAACCATCTCCGAAACCGTCAGGACAGGCTCACTCACCGACGGGCTCCTCCCAGCGATAGCGGTCGTTCTCGATGGTGAGGACGACCCAATCGCCCTGTTGTTCGCTGCTGGCCTCTTCGGCGCCGTCACCGGCATCGAACCCGGCTGGGCTTTCGGAAAGTTCGAGGCGGCGGAACCCCCCATCGGGATGGCGCACGACGAATTCGGCGTTCGCGCCGGGCATCTCTTCGGAGAGGCGACATTGACGGACGAACTCTTCCGAGCCGTTGAGAGCACATTCGATCGCGATACCGCCCTGTTCGGCAATACCGGGAGCAGCCTCTGGCTCGGGTGAGCAGGCGGCGAGAAGACCGATGGCGAGGGTCAGGAGCACAAACTTCATTGCTGGCGGCGCTGCCACTTCGCGCGCCACGGTGCAAGCGTGCTCGGCTCAGCGGCGCCTCAACTGGTCGACATCGCGGATTGCCCCTCGCGCTGCCGACGTGGTCATTGCGGCATAGGCCTTGAGCGCCGGAGATATCGCACGAGGGCGCTCATTCGCAGGCTGCCATGCGTTTTCACCCTTGTCGCTGATCACGCCTCGCCGCCGCTCCATCTCGGCATCGTCGATCATCAGGTTGATTGTGCGGTTCGGGATGTCGATTTCGATCCGGTCACCATTTTCGACGAGAGCGATTTCGCCTCCCTCCGCCGCTTCTGGCGAGACGTGTCCGATCGACAGCCCCGAAGTGCCGCCTGAAAAGCGCCCGTCGGTCAGCAATGCGCAAGCAGCCCCAAGCCCCTTCGATTTGAGGTAGCTGGTGGGATATAGCATCTCCTGCATTCCAGGCCCGCCGCGCGGCCCTTCGTAGCGGATGACGACGACGTCGCGTGCCACCACCTGTTCGGTAAGGATGGCGGTAACGGCATCGTCCTGGCTTTCGTAAACCTTAGCCGTGCCGGAAAAGGTCAGGATGCTCTCGTCAACGCCGGCAGTCTTCACAATACACCCGTCACGGGCGATGTTGCCGTACAGGACGGCAAGACCGCCATCCTGGCTGAAGGCATGCTCTGCGCTGCGAATGACGCCATTCTCGCGGTCGAGGTCGAGCGATTCCCAGCGGCGCGACTGGCTGAAAGCGGTCTGCGTTGGTACGCCGCCCGGAGCTGCAGAGAAAAACTCGCGAACCTTGTTGTTCTGCGTGCGGCCGATGTCCCAGTCATCCAGCGCATCGCCCATCGTGGGGCTGTGTACCGTCGGCAAAGCCGTGTGCAGCAGGCCTGCTTTCTCCAGCTCGCCCAAAATAGACATGATCCCGCCTGCGCGGTGCACGTCTTCCATGTGCACATCGTCCTTCGCGGGGGCGACCTTGGACAGGCACGGCACCTTGCGGCTTAGGCGATCGATATCCTTCATGGTGAAGTCGACGCCCGCCTCATGCGCGGCGGCAAGCAGGTGGAGCACGGTATTGGTCGATCCACCCATGGCGATATCGAGGCTCATCGCGTTTTCGAAAGCTTCGAAACTCGCGATGGATCTCGGAAGGACGCTGGCGTCGTCTTCTTCGTAATACCGACGAGCCAGCGTTACGATCAGCCGCCCTGCCCGCTCGAACAGGCCCTGGCGATCGGCGTGGGTTGCCAATGTCGAACCATTTCCTGGCAGAGAAAGTCCAAGCGCCTCGGTCAGGCAGTTCATCGAATTCGCGGTGAACATGCCTGAACAGGAACCACAGGTCGGACAGGCCGATCTTTCGATCTCGGCAACCTGCTCGTCGGTGTAGGAATCGTCTGCGGCCGCCACCATGGCATCGACAAGGTCGAGCGCCTTTTCCTTGCCATCGAGGATCACCTTGCCGGCCTCCATCGGTCCGCCGGACACGAACACGGCAGGGATGTTGAGCCGCATCGCCGCCATCAGCATGCCCGGCGTAATCTTGTCGCAGTTGGAGATGCAGACCATCGCATCGGCACAATGGGCGTTGACCATGTATTCGACGCTGTCTGCGATCAGGTCGCGACTGGGGAGCGAATAGAGCATCCCGTCGTGGCCCATCGCGATCCCGTCATCGACGGCGATGGTGTTGAATTCCTTTGCCACACCGCCGGCCGCCTCGACCTGTCTTGCGACCAATTGGCCCAAATCCTTCAGGTGCACATGGCCTGGCACGAACTGGGTGAAGCTGTTGACGATTGCGATGATCGGCTTGCCGAAATCCTCGTCCTTCATACCGGTCGCCCGCCACAGGCCGCGCGCTCCGGCCATGTTGCGGCCATGAGTAGTGGTGCGTGAACGATAGGCGGGCATGGCAATCTTCTCCGTCTGGAGCCTTAGCCCTAGCAGACAGATCGATGCGGGATAACGGGTATTCGGCGGCAGATTTACCGCAGATCGCCCAAGTTGGGCTTTAGGCGCGCGCTGCTATCAGACTTCGAGTGCGACGCGGCCCATGACATCTGCCAGCATAACGGCCCAACGGGCCTGGCCTGCCTCGTTGACGATCTGGTCCTGCCGGATCTCGACCGTGCAATAGGGAATGCCCGCGGCTTCAGCGTGACGATCCATCGTCGCATTGAGTTCCTTGCCCGAATACGGCTCGTTATCTCCGACGGTCAGGCCCTGTTCGCCGAACAGGCGGATCGCGTGGCGTGCTGCGCGGTCGTCCTGGTTGTAGAGCAGCGAAACCTCCCAGGGCCGGTCCTCGTCACTGGTTTTCATCTTCGGGGTAAAGCTGTGCAGAGCCACGATCATGCGCGGCTGGACCCTGGAAATCAGCTTGCTCAGGGCATCGTGATACGGCCTGTGGAAGCGATCGAGCCGCGCTTCGACGTTCGCGCCGATGTTACCTGCAACAAGACGGCCATCGCTTTCGGTCGGGACTACGGCGGGGTCGTCCTCGGTGCGATGGAAGTCGCAGACCAGGCGGCTGACGCAGGCGATGTGTGCAGGAATGTTGTGACGGCGTGCGAGGCGATCCGCGATGCCTTCCACACCGATATCGACGGCGATGTGCTGGTCCAGCAGTGCGGGGTCGATGCCGAGTTCGATATCCTCGGGCACGAAATTCGATGCGTGATCGGCAACGCAAAGCAGGCCGCCGGGTCGCAGGTCGTCCGTGCCGACCTGGCGATACGGCAAATTGTCGATCATCATCTGAGAAGGCCCTTCATCTGCCACCAGTCGGGATTCGAGGCAGCGAGGGTTTCGGCTGCCGCATCCCGTGCCGGAATATCTTCGTAAAGTGCGAAACAGGTTGCACCAGAGCCTGACATACGGGCCAGAAACGGGTCGGTTCCGCGCATTTCATCCAGTATCTGGGCAATGACCGGGCACAATTCAATTGCCGGCTTCTCGAGGTCGTTGCGCCCCGCAAGCGCGATCTCACGTGCGTCGCCTCGCGGCATCGGGCCGCGATCGATCCCGTCCCAGAGCTTGAACACCGGCCCGGTCGCGAGCGGCTGGCGCGGATTGACCAGCAGTGCGGGCTTTCCGGCAAGGCTGTCGTCTGCAGGCTCAAGCTCGGTTCCGGTCCCCCGGCCGATGCACGTCCGGCTCTCGACGCAGGCGGGCACATCTGCACCAAGATCCGTAGCACGCGCATGCCAATCGTCCGGGAGGCCGTGCAATTCGCGAACGATGCGGAACACGGCACCTGCATCGGCAGAGCCGCCACCAAGCCCAGCCGCGACGGGCAGGTTCTTCTCCAGCGTGACGGCCAGCCCGCCATTGCGTGGCAATTTACCGAGAGCCTTCGCCACCAGATTGTCGAAGGGATCGTCCAGCCCGGACGCAAACTCTCCGACAGCGGTGACCGTGTCCTGCTCTGCCGGGTTTGCGGTTAGCCTATCCCCCGCATCGACAAAGGCGAACAGCGTCTCGAGCCCATGATAGCCGTCCTCGCGCCGCTTGCGGACATGCAGCGCGAGGTTGATCTTGGCATATGCGGTTTCTGCGATCGACACGCGGGGCGCGGATCACATGTTCGGATAGTTCGGCCCGCCGCCACCTTCGGGCGTGGTCCATTCGATGTTCTGGTTCGGATCCTTGATATCGCAGGTCTTGCAGTGGACGCAGTTCTGCGAGTTGATCTGAAATTTGGGCTCCTGACCCTCTTCCTCGATCCATTCATAGACGCCAGCCGGGCAATAGCGGGTCGAAGGACCGGCAAAGACTTCGAGCTCGCTTTCGCGCTGCAATTCGCGGTCGCAGACCTTGAGGTGGACCGGCTGGTCTTCCGCGTGATTGGTGTAGCTGTAGGCCACATTGGTCAGGCGGTCGAAGCTGAGCACGCCGTCGGGCTTGGGATATGCAATCTTCTTGTGAAGGTCTGCTCGCTCAAGCGTTTCGTAGTCGCGGTGATGCTTCATCGTGATCGGCAGGCCGATCTTGAGCGTACGCATCCACATATCGATACCAGCGAGCACGGTACCGATGTCGCCGCCGTATTTCGCGACGGCAGGCTGGGCGTTCTTCACCAGCTTGAGCTCGTCCGCGATCCAGCTGGAGCGCACGGCCTCGTCGTAATCCATCAGTTCGGTGTGTTCGCTACCTGCAGCGACGGCTGCCGCGATGCTTTCGGCTGCCAGCATGCCGCTCTTCATAGCGGTGTGGCTGCCCTTGATGCGCGGCACGTTCACGAAACCGGCTGCACAGCCGATCAGTGCGCCGCCCGGGAAAGCGAGCTTCGGCACGCTCTGCCAGCCGCCTTCGTTGATGACGCGCGCGCCATAGGCCACGCGCTTCCCGCCTTCGAGCAGCTCGGCGATGGCCGGGTGATGCTTGTAGCGCTGGAATTCCTGATAGGGCGAAACATAGGGGTTCTTGTAATCGAGCGAGGTCACGAAGCCGATTGCGACCTGCCCTGCAGCCTGGTGGTAGATGAAACCGCCGCCCCAGGTATCGCTTTCCGAGAGGGGCCAGCCCTGTGTATGGATCACCTTGCCCGGTTCGTGCTTCGCCGGATCGACGTCCCACAATTCCTTGATGCCGAGACCGTAGACCTGCGGCTGGCAATCAGCCTCAAGATCGTACTTGGCTTTCATCTTCTTGGTGAGATTGCCGCGCGCACCTTCTGCGAAGAGCGTGTATTTCGCGTGGATTTCCATGCCGGGCTGGTAGTCGCCCTTGTGGCTGCCATCTTCGGCAATGCCCATGTCCTGCGTCACGACGCCCGTGACCGCGCCCTTGTCGTCGAACAGAACCTCAGAAGCCGGGAAGCCGGGGAAGACCATGACACCCAGACCTTCGGCCTGTTCGCCCAGCCAGCGAGCCAGATTGCCCAGCGAACCGGTGTACTTGCCTTCATTCGACATGAAGGGCGGCATCATGAATTCGGGCAGGTCCGACTTGCCGGTTGCCGACAGAACCCAGTGATGGTTTTCCGTCACCGGCGTCTGCGCCATGGGGCAGTCCATATCGCGCCACTCGGGCAAGAGCTCGTCGAGGGCCTTGGGATCGACCACCGCACCCGAGAGAATGTGCGCCCCGATTTCGCTGCCCTTTTCGAGCACTACGACTTCGAGTTCTTCGTTGATCTGCTTCAGCCGGATTGCCGCTGCAAGGCCCGCCACACCGCCGCCGATGATGACGACGTCGCAGGGCATGGATTCACGTTCGCTCATGTCTCTCTCTTTTCGTCGCTATTCGCTTGCGCGATGCCTTGATTGTTGGAGCGTTCGAGGTCAAGACCTGCGCTGGACGGATGATGCACGAAAATCCCAAGCAAAACGGCGATTTCGCCACCGCAGAAGCTCTCGAAGCGGCCTTCGACTGGTGGCTGGAGGCGGGTGTCGACCTGGATTACTCGGATGACCACTCCAACTGGCTGGCCGAACCCGAAGTCGAAGAAGCCGTAGCGGCGCCAAAGCCCGTCAAACGCATCGAAGAGCCCAAGCAGACGCCGGTCGAACGGGCGTTCGAAGGAACTGCGCAAGCCATCTCTATCGGCGGCGATCAGGCAAGCTGGCCGGACGACCTCGCAAAATTTCGCGAATGGTGGCTGAGCGAGCCTTCACTAAGCCATGCACGGGTCGAAGATCGCCTACCGCCGCGCGGAGTCGCCAAGGCGCGCCTGATGGTGATCGTGGCGGAACCCTATGGCGACGATGCCGACGAATTGCTGTCCGGCGGCGCGGGCCGTTTCGCGGGTGCCATCCTGCGCGCCATGGGTATCGACCAGCACGAGGCCTATCTTGCCAGCGCCCTGCCTGCGCCTTCATCCTTTCCGGACTGGAGCGCGCTTGCGTCCTCCGGCCTGTCGCAGGTGCTGGCTAACCACATCAAGCTTGCCGAGCCGGAGCGAGTCCTCGTCTTCGGGCGCGGCCTCGCCCCGCTCTTCGGCATCGACGCCGCACAAGCGCGCAAGGCCAGCACGCTCGACCTGTCCGGTCGCACAGTGCCGGTCCTGCTCGCACCCGATCTCGCCGAACTTTCGCGGTCGCCGCAACGCCGCCACAATTTCTGGAACCGCTGGCTCGAATGGACCCAATGACCAAACGCCTGATTCTTCTGGCCTGCCTCGCGTCCGCAGCAGGCGGCCTCGCCACTCCCGGGATGGCGCAATCGTCTGACAGCTTGCGCTATTTCACGCGGTCGCACGCTTCGGCGCTGCCGCAGCTGTTGTCGCAGGACGACCAGCTCTACTACCGCTCGCTGTTCGAGGCGATCGAAGCGCGCAACTGGGACCGTGTCGAAGTGATGCTGCAACAGCGGGACGACGGGCCACTCCACGGCTCGGCGCTCGCCGCTTACTATCTCCATCCCGAAAGCCCGCGGATCGAGCTGCCACGCATCGAGGCCTGGCTCGGCCGGTATTCCCGCCATCCGGAAGCAGCTGGAATCATCCGGCTTGGCCAGACGAGAGGCCTGGAAAGTCCACCCTCGCTGCCGCGCGCGCAGCAATTGTCGCGCCAGCCCTATTCAACGAAGCGCATCCTGCCTCGCACAGTCGATGACGGCTCCATGCGGGACGATATAAAGAGCGCTATCCTCGAGCGCATTTCCAATGACGATCCGGACGGCGCACGACTGCTGCTCGACGGCGTCGACGCATCACTGTCCCGCGAGGCGCGCGCGGAATGGCGCCAGCGCGTCGCATGGTCCTACTATATCGAGAACCGCGACCGCGAAGCTTTCGGCATGGCTCAGCTCGTCGGTCAGGGATCGGGCGCCTGGGTCGCGGAAGGTGACTGGGTCGCGGGTCTCGCCGCCTGGCGCCTCGGCGATTGCGCCAATTCCGCTGACTTCTTCCGTCGCAGCGCCGCCGGGTCGACCAACCCCTCACTGACTGCGGCTGCCCACTATTGGGCGTCGCGGGCGCTGGTCCGTTGCCGTCAACCGGAAAAGGCTGACGAGCAGCTACGCGGGGCCGCGCGGTTCGACGAAACGCTTTACGGAATGCTGGCGCATGAACAACTGGCCCAGCAACTTCCGCAGGATCACGCCTCGCCGGACCTGACATCGGACGATTGGCGCAGGCTACAAGATGAAGCAGCGGTCCGCGAAGCTGTCATGCTGGCCGAGGTCGGCCGCCGCGATCTGGCCGACGAGGCATTGCGCTGGCAGGCGCGTCACATCGAGGCGTCGGATTACCCTGCCCTAACCCGCTTGGCCCGCGCACTCGGACTTGCCGGTACGCAGACATTCATGGCCTATAATGCGCCGCGCGGGGCATCGTCCCCGCCCAACCTGCGCTATCCGATCGCCTATCACGAACCGACCGGCGGCTGGCGTGTCGACCCTGCCCTTGCCTTTGCCCATGCTTTGCAGGAGTCGAATTTCCGGGAAACCGTGGTGAGCCCGGCGAATGCCATTGGCCTCATGCAAATCCGCCCGATCGCAGCGCGCGAATACGCCGCCTCCATCAACATGAGCTCCAGCGCCGATCTCAAGGATGCGCGCACCAATCTTGCCTTCGGTCAACGCGCGCTCCAGGCGCTCGCCGATGCGGGATACACGCGGGGCCACCTGCCCAAGGTTATGGCGGCCTATAACGCGGGTCCGACGCCCGTTGCGCGCTGGAACAGCGAAATCAACGACCAGGGCGATCCGCTGCTCTGGATGGAATCGATCCCTTATTGGGAAACACGCGGCTACGTGGCCATCGTGATGCGCAATTACTGGATGTACCTTCGCCAGGCCGAAGCGATGGCGGACAGCCGCACTGCCCTAGCCCAGAACGACTGGCCGCAATTCCCCCGGACCCGCTGAAAGGGATACGCTGATGGCAATCGACGAAAGCCTCGAGTTCAAGCCGGTGAACATCGCACTGCTGACGATATCCGACAGCCGTAGCGCCGCCGAAGACACGTCTGGCGACATCCTTGCGGGCCGGATCGAGGCGAGCGGACATCACCTTGCAGCACGCGAAATCAGCAAGGACGACAAGAACGAGATCGCGGCGCACCTGCATCGCTGGATCGACGACGAGCAAGTCGATGCCGTCATCACCACCGGCGGCACCGGGCTGACCGGCAGGGACGTGACGCCGGAGGCTTTGGACCGGGTGAAGGACAAGGACATCCCGGGTTTCGGCGAGTACTTCCGCTACATCAGTATCGAGAGCATCGGGACGAGCACCATCCAGAGCCGGGCCTGCGCCGTGCTCGCGCGCGGGACTTACATTTTCGCCCTTCCCGGTTCGAACGGCGCCGTAAAGGACGGCTGGGACAAGATCCTCGCCTACCAGCTCGACAGTCGCCACCGTCCCTGCAACTTCGTCGACATCATGCCGCGCCTGCGGGAGCGATAATCCCTCTGTTCTGAACCCAATGTTCTATGTATGTTCTTATACATGGACAAAAGCCTTGAGTCGCCTGTCGCGGGACGGGGTGCGCAGTCACGCTCGGTCCCGACCCGCTTCGGCCTTGCCACGCGCGAGGCCGATGGCGACTGGCGCGATCACATGGAGGCGCTGGACGGCCCACCGGTAAAGCTGCGCACCCATGTGACGGAGGAAAAACCCCGCACGATCCTCAGCTTCAACCAGTCGCCGGATATTGCCTTCGACCGGTCGATCAACGCTTATCGCGGGTGCGAGCACGGCTGCGTCTATTGCTTCGCCCGCCCAACCCATGCCTATCACGACCTGTCGCCCGGGCTGGACTTCGAGACCCGGCTGTTCGCAAAGCCGAACGCAGCGGAAATCCTTCGCGCCACCCTGTCGAAGCCGAAATATCGCCCCAAGCCCATCGCAATGGGGACCAATACCGATCCCTACCAGCCGATAGAGCGACGCTATCGCATCACGCGGCAGGTGCTGGAGGTGTGCCTCGACGCGCGCCATCCCGTCACGATCACCACCAAGTCGGACAGGGTTTGCGACGATCTGGACCTGCTAGCGGAAATGGCGGAACGCCGGCTCGTCGCAGTCGCGATTTCGGTGACCAGTCTCGACCCGAAGCTTTCGGGGAAGCTCGAACCGCGCGCAGCATCGCCTGCCAAGCGACTCGCAGCATTGCAGAAACTGGCCGAAGCCGGAGTGCCCACCCATTGCTCCGTCGCGCCGGTCATCCCCGCCATTACCGATGAGTTCATGGAGGAGATCGTCCAGCGCGCCGCCGCAATCGGGGTCGACAGCGTCGGCTGGATCCCGCTGCGCCTGCCACACGAAGTCGCCCCGCTGTTCCGCGAATGGCTCTCGGTCCACTACGCCGAGCGCGGCGACAAGGTGATGAGCATCGTCCAGTCGATCCGCAACGGGAAGGACAACGATCCCAACTTCTTCTCGCGCCTCCGACCAACCGGCGTATGGGCGGACCTGTTTCGAGCGCGATTCCGCGTAGCCTGCAAGCGCGCAGGCCTCGGAAAAGCCAAATTCGAGCTGGATTGCACGCAGTTCAGACCACCCGCGGTGGGCGGGCAAT
Source organism: Qipengyuania seohaensis (assembly GCF_002795865.1). Classification (NCBI taxonomy): domain Bacteria; kingdom Pseudomonadati; phylum Pseudomonadota; class Alphaproteobacteria; order Sphingomonadales; family Erythrobacteraceae; genus Qipengyuania; species Qipengyuania seohaensis. The sequence goes on along the minus strand of NZ_CP024920.1, from coordinate 2,797,153 downwards.
TACGGTTGCTTTGAATTTACGGAACCAGGCGGAAAGCGGACGTTAGCTGGTCTCTTGTGAGCCTGTACTCGAAGGATTGACCCGCTGAAGTCCCCGTCATTCAATGCTTTGCCAGCTGCCTGCCCGGACTTTATCCCCCCTGAAGAACTGGACGCGGCCCATTGACGAGATTTCTTGCCTTGGCCTGGGCGGTGAGCACCAGTTCGGCGGCAAGCAGGGCCTGGGCCTGATTTTGAGCGACCTCTGTCCGCTCAACCACGTCTGAAACGAACTGCGGACCGAACGGGAGCGGCACATTGCTGCAATCGATGTAGCTCGTGCCCTTGCGGTCAGCCAGAAGGAGGTGATCTCCACCCGGACGGCCCTGAATGTCGACGTACTTGCGCAGTTCAATGTAGCCTTCGGTGCCCAGGATGAAGAGGCGCCCGTCGCCCCACGTCGGCAGGCCGTCAGGGGTGAACCAGTCGACCCTGACATAGCCGGTCCCGCCATTGCCGCTCAGTGTCATATCCCCGAAGTCCTGGAATTGCGGATGGCCGGGAGTGTCCAGATTGCCGACTTGCGACGCCACCACGTGCGCTTCGGTGGATGCGGTGTAGTACAGGAACTGATCGGCCTGATGGCTACCGATGTCGGTCAGGATGCCGCCATAATTCTTCACATCCCAGAACCATTCCGGCCGCTTGGGCGCGCTCATGCGGTGTGGGGCGATGTTGATGGTCTGAATTACCCGCCCGATCGCACCGGCACGAACGAGCTCTCCCGCCTTCACCGCGGCGCGCACTTCAAGCCGTTCCGAATACATGATCGCAAACTTGCGCCTGGTAGCAGCGATCGTGCTGCGCACTTCGGCCAGCTGGGCAAGACTGGTGATCCCCGGTTTGTCCGAAAGAAAGTCCTTTCCCGCGAGCATCACACGGATGCCAAGCGGCGCGCGAAGATGGGGAATGGAGGCGCTGGCCACGACCTGCACGCTCTTGTCGTCGAGAACCTCGGCTTCGGTGCGCGCAACTTTCACATCGCCATAGCGGGCGAGATAGCGCGCAAGCTGCCTCGGGTCGCTCGCATGCACCGCGACGAGCGTACCGCCGCCGCGGATCAGCGTGTCCGTCATCGCGTAGATATGCGGATGATCGAGCCCGATGACCGCGAACCGCAACCGGTGCCTGGCGCCGGGATCGGGGCCTGTTGGCGCGGCATTGGCGGTAAGCCCGTTGCCCAGCCCGGTCGATTGTGCACGCACTGCGCCTGCCAGACCTGCTCCGGCCATGCCCAGGCCGCCCAGCATCAGGCGGCGATTGATCTTGTCCATACGATTGCTCCTTGTGGGGGCAGGTCAAGACGTCTCCGCCATGCGCTAAATCTCGCACAATTGAACACTGTCAGCAATCGGGCCGGGAGCAGACCTAACCGAACCCCTCGCCCGCAGCTCCGGGCTTGAAGCGCACCAGCCTGCTGTCGACCAGCGCCGCTGTCCGGTTGACCACCGCCTCCTGATAGTCAGGGTCCTTGATCATCTCGAAGAAGGCCCCTGCATTGGGATACTGTGCCACGAAGCCATCGTGCCATTGCATCCCCTCCGGCCCGGTCACAACAGTTTGGAACGCGCCGCGCCACACGATGCTGCCTCCGACCCTCCGGAAGATCGGACCGCTGGTCTTGCCGTATTCCTCGTAAGCGCGGCGGCCGGTCCAGCCATTGCCGTGATGCTCGTGACCCTCGGGATATTCTGCCTCTTCGCGATACTGAAGGAGGTTGAGCATATGGATCGGCTCGTCGCGCGGGAGGTTCTTGAACACCTCGAAATTGGTGCGGCTCGGGTCAATGTAGGTTGCGCTCACGTATCTCTCCTCAGACTTCGATTTCACGATAGGAGCCGGGCGCAATGCCGTCGACGCTCCAGTCTCCGATGCGCCAGCGGATAAGCCGCAGCGTCGGCAGTCCCACGGTGGCCGTCATGCGGCGCACCTGCCGATTGCGGCCCTCCGTGATCTCCAGCGCAATCCAGCTATCGGGAACGCTCTTGCGAAAGCGCACAGGCGGCTCTCGTTCCCACACGGGCGGCGGATCGATAGGTTTCGCACGGGCGGGCCGCGTCATGCCGTCGTTGAGCTCCACGCCGCGCGCCAGTTTCTCCAACGCATCGTCGTCAGCCTCGCCCTCCACCTGCACCAGATAGGTCTTCGCCATCTTGTAGCGCGGCTCGGCAATGCGCGACTGCAGCCGACCATCATCGGTCAGCAGGAGCAGCCCTTCGCTATCCTTGTCGAGCCTGCCCGCGGGATAGACGCCCGGCACATCGACCAGATGCGCCAGCGTATCGTCCACCCCCTCCTTGCCCCCGGTGAACTGCGACAGGACACCGAAGGGCTTGTTCAGCAGGATTAGCCTGCTCACGTCTCGAGCTTGTAGTCGGCGAACCGGTCGCGCAGGTCCTTCTTGCTGATCTTGCCAGTGGCGGTGTGCGGGATGTCGTCTACGAATTCGACCGCATCGGGCAGCCACCACTTGGCGATCTTGTCAGACAGGAAATTGACGACCTGTTCTGCAGTGACGTCCTGCCCCTCTTTCTTGACCACGAACAGGACCGGGCGTTCATCCCACTTGGGATGGTACATGCCGATGCAGGCCGCCTCGGCGACGCCGGGGTGGCCCACGGCCGCGTTTTCGAGTTCGACAGAGCTGATCCATTCGCCGCCGGACTTGATCACGTCCTTGGTGCGGTCGGTCAGCTGCAGCGTTCCGTCGGGATGAAGCATGCCGACATCGCCCGTGTCGAACCAGCCGTCGTCGGTGACTGCGTCCTCTTCCGCCTTGAAGTAACGCTTCACCACCCATGGCCCGCGGATTTGCAGGGCACCGGAGGTTTCGCCATCGCGAGGCAGGACCTTCGTCGGATCGTCGAGATCGATGGTGCGCAGTTCCACGCCGAAGATCGGGCGCCCCTGCTTCATCGTCTTCACGACCTTTTCCTCGAAGCTGAGCTGGTCCCAGTCATGCGTCGGACCGCCGACCGTGCCGATGGGCGATGTTTCGGTCATACCCCAGGCGTGCTGGACGCGCGTGCCGTTCTTCATCAACCGCTCGATCATGAACTTTGGCGCTGCGGAACCGCCGATGGTGGCGGCCTTGAGCGGCGGCAGGTCGATGCCCTCGGCGTCGCAATACTGGAAATGGGCGAGCCAGACGGTGGGGACGCCCGCGCTGTCGGTTACGCCTTCCTTGAGCATCATCTCGTGCAGGACCGCAGGGTCGTTGACCGCGCTGAACACGAACTTGATGCCCGCCATCGCGCCCGCATAGGGAAGACCCCAGCTCGCCGCGTGGAACATAGGGACCACTGGCAGCATCACCGAAGACGCGCTGAAATTGAAAGTCGAAGGCTGCAGTCCCGCTAGCGCATGCAGCACCGTGCTGCGATGTTCGTACTGCACACCCTTGGGATTGCCCGTGGTGCCGCTGGTGTAGCAGATCATGCAGGGGTCGCGCTCGTCACCCTGGACCCATTCGAACTCGCCCGATTGCGCGCCGATCCAGTCTTCGAACGAGGTCGTATGTTCGCCGCTGTCGAAGCAGATGTAATGCTCCACGGTCTTCCACCGGTCGCGCATCTTGTCGACGATCGGCTGGAAGGCGGCGTCGTAGATCATCACGCGGTCTTCTGCGTGATTGACGATATATTCGAGCTGGTCCTCGAACAGGCGGGGGTTCACCGTGTGGAGCACGCCGCCCATCCCGGCGACGCCGTACCAACTGACGAGGTGGCGGGAGTGGTTCATCGCGAGGCTGGCGACCTTGTCGCCCTTGTTCAGGCCGAGTGCCTGAAGGGCCTGCGCCATCTTGAGTGCATCGGTGCGAATGCCAGCCCAGTTGGTCCGCGTCTCGCTACCATCGGCCCAACGCGTGACGATCTCGCGATCCGGCGCTTCGCGCGCCGCGTGATCGATCACGTGGGTCACGCGCATGGTCCAGTCCTGCATCGCTCCGAGCATTCGTTTCTCCTCTCTCGTCCCCGGCCCGTCCGTGCGGGCCCGAATTAGCTGACGAGTCGGAGATGTGCTCCGCCGCGCCGCTTGTCGAGCTGCACCTTGGCAAGGCTCGGCACGCTTGCCAAGCGTTCGGCAAGCTCTCCGTCGAGCGCGAAATTGCGACCAAGCCGCATCACGGGATCGGCGGCCTCGCCAGTCCGTAGCGTCACGAGCACTTCGTCCTGGCCGCCCAAGGCTTCGAGCAATTCTGCTTTCAATGCCTCAAGCGCAGCCGCATCGTGCACGTCCAGCGTCATGATCATCGGCATCGAACCGCGCACTTCGGATAGCGGCGTCCCCCCGCGAACGGTGATGCGCGGCGGTTCGTCCGGGCTGGGAGAATCGAGTTCCACCTGAAGCAGGATGCAGGTCTGCTCTTCCGCCCACTTCAGGAACCTGTCGACCATGCTCTCTTCGAAACAGGCCGCGCTGAACTGGCCCGACGCGTCGGAAAAGTCCGCACGGATAAAGGGCTTGCCCCGCCGGGTGGTGCCCTTGTTCACCTTCTCGACCATGGCGGCCATGACTGCATTGGAGCGCCCACCGCTTGGCGCGCCGCCTGCCATGAGCGAGGCATAAGTCCGCGCACCGTTGGCAGAGGCGACATCCTTCCACGCTGCCACCGGGTGGGCGGAGAAATAGAACCCAAAATTTTCGCGCTCGCGCGCCATTCGTTCGACCCGCGGCCAGTCCTCGACCTCTTTCAGTCGCAGCGTGTCGCCCTGCTCCTCTTCGCCGCCGAACAGGCCCGCCTGCCCGCTCGACCGCTCGCGTTCGGCGGCATCGGCCACGGCCAAAAGGAGGTCGGCATTCTCGAAGACCTTGGCACGGTTGGGCTCCAGCGCGTCGAGCGCGCCCGCGCTGGCCAGAGCTTCCAGCTGGCGCGAATTGAGCGAACCCTTTGGGATGCGCTCGAACAGGTCCTGTAGGCTTTCGAACTCGCCCGAAACCTCGCGTTCGTGGACGATGGCGTCCATCGCCTTTTCGCCCACATTGCGGATCCCGGCTAGCGCATAGCGCACTGCATAGCCGTCATCGGTCTGTTCGACCGTGAACTCCGCCTCGGATTTGTTGAGGCACGGCGGCTCGACCGCGATACCCTGCCGCCGCGCATCGTCGACGAAGATCGTCAGCTTTTCCGACTGGTGCATGTCGAAGCACATGGAAGCGGCGAAGAATTCTTCCGGGTAATGCGCCTTCATCCACGCGGTCTGATATGCAAGCAGCGCGTAGGCCGCAGCGTGCGACTTGTTGAAGCCGTAGCCGGCAAACTTGTCGATCAAGTCGAACAGCTCGTTCGCCTTGTTCTTCTCGATGCCCGAGACTTCCTTGCACCCGGTCACGAAGCGTTCGCGCTGGATGTCCATTTCCGCCTGGACCTTCTTACCCATCGCGCGGCGCAGCAAGTCTGCATCGCCAAGCGAATATCCGGCGAGGATCTGGGCGGCCTGCATGACCTGTTCCTGGTAGACGAAAATGCCGTAGGTTTCGGCAAGGATGCCTTCCAGTTTCTCGTGCGGATATTCGATCGGCACCTCGCCTGCCTTGCGCTTGCCGAACAGCGGGATGTTGTCCATCGGGCCCGGACGATAGAGCGAGACGAGCGCGATAATGTCGCCGAAATTGGTCGGTTTCACCGCCGTCAGCGTGCGGCGCATGCCTTCCGATTCCAGCTGGAACACGCCAACGGTGTTACCCGCCTTCATGAGGTCGTAGACGGCCGGATCGTCCAGTTCGAGCTGAGACAGGTCGATCGTGATGTCGCGTTTCTTGAGGAGGTCAGTCGCTTTCTTCAGCACCGAAAGCGTCTTCAGCCCGAGAAAGTCGAATTTGACGAGACCGCTGCTCTCGACATTCTTCATGTCGTACTGCGTCACCGGCATATCCGAGCGCGGGTCGCGGTAGAGCGGAACCAGCTGCGCCAAAGGACGATCGCCGATCACCACGCCGGCCGCGTGGGTCGAGCTGTTGCGCGGAAAACCTTCCAGCTGCATCGCGAGGTCGATCAGGCGTTTGACCTCGTTGTCGTTATCGTACTCAGCCTTGAAATCCGCCGCCCCGTTGAGCGCGCGCGGCAGGGTCCACGGGTCGGTCGGATGGTTCGGGACCATCTTGCAGATACGGTCGACATGGCCATAGCTCATCTGCAGGATGCGGCCCGTATCGCGCAGCACGGCGCGGGCCTTCAGCTTACCGAAGGTAATGATCTGCGCGACATGGTCGTGGCCGTATTTCTGCTGGACATATCTGATCACTTCGCCGCGGCGGGTTTCGCAGAAGTCGATATCGAAGTCGGGCATGGAAACGCGTTCCGGGTTGAGGAAGCGCTCGAACAGCAGGCCCAGCTGGATGGGATCGAGATCGGTAATCGTCAGTGACCAGGCGACCAGGCTGCCTGCACCCGAGCCACGACCAGGCCCGACCGGGATATCGTGATCCTTGGCCCACTTGATGAAGTCGGCAACGATCAGGAAGTATCCGGGAAAGCCCATCTGGTTGATGATGCCAACCTCGTAATCGAGCCGGTCGAGATAGACCTTGCGCTCTTCCTCCGACATTTCGCCATAGGGTTCGAGGCGCGCCTCCAGTCCCTTGCGAGCATCGGCTTCGAGCATACGCGCCTCGCCTTCGAGGTCGCCTGCAAGGCTCGGAAGGATCGGATCGCGATATGGCGGCGCATAAGCGCATCGCTGTGCGATGACGAGAGAGTTGGCCGTCGCCTCGGGAAGGTCGGCAAAGGCCTCTTCCATCATATGCGCGGTCTTTACATAGCCTTCCGGGTTGGACTTGGGCCTTTCCTCCGCGTCGATATGCGTCGAATTCGCAATGCACAGCATCGCGTCATGCGCCTTGTACATGTGCGGTTCGGCGAAGTTGGCCGGGTTGGTCGCTACCAGCGGAAGGTCACGTTCGTAGGCCAGATCGATCAAGGCAGCCTCGGCTGCTTCCTCAACCGCATTGCCGCGGCGAGCAAGCTCGACATAGAGACGCCCTGGAAACAGGGCCTCCAGCCTGTCGAGCATGGCTATCGCGTGGTTGACCTGCCCTTCGGCCAAGAGACGCGTCACGCCGCCCTCGCTCGCACCTGTGAGGGCAATCAAGCCATCGGTGTGGCCTTCGAAATCCTCCAGTCTGATGTGTGGATCGAATTCCAGCGGCCGGTCGAGGTGGGCACGGCTGACGAGGTGGCAAAGATTGTCATAGCCCTTCTCATCCTGCGCGTAGAGCGGCAGGTAATCGACCATACGCCCCTCTTCGTCGCGGGCGACGCCGAGCAATGTACCGGTGATCGGCTGGATGCCTTCCGCCTTGCAGGCATTGGCGAACATCACCGCGCCATAAAGCCCGTTGCGATCGGCTATCGCGATCGCCGGAAACCCGCGTTCCTTTGCCAGCTTGGCCATTGCCTTGGGGTCGATGGCCCCTTCGAGCATCGAATAGGCGGACAGGATACGCAGGGGAACGAAGGGCTTGTAGGGCATCGCCCCAAATTAGTGATTTCCCACCAATTCGGAAGAGCGCGGGATGTCTTATTCTCCACAGACGGTGGAGAAGATCAGTCGTCCCTCACCGCCGCGATCTTGCGCCGTGCGTCGCGAATGGTCGACCACGCGCCATAGGCGACCAGCACACCGAGGAAGATCCACACCCAGACAGGAATATTGCGGCCCGCGATGGCGAGATAGAGATAGGCCGACACGAAGCAGAACCCTGCACACAGCGTGGGCAGGACCGTCGATCGCTTCGCCCGCGCACGCTTCACGAGCCACGCCATCGAGGCGAGGAAGAAAGGGATCGCGCCTACGTAAATGGCGCCGAAAATGTACGGATTGACGCCATATTCGGCGCCAAGCGACAGAAACCACTGATTGATATCGGCAAGCATGGCCTATCCTTCGCTCGTGATCGGCGTCCGGTTACAGGAGCTTCTCGATATCGTTGGCAATGGACTTGGGCGCATCGTTGGGACCGTACCGCTTCACCACCTTGCCATCGCGATCGATCAGGAACTTGGTGAAGTTCCACTTGATGGACCGCGAACCCATGAGGCCCGGCTTTTCGGCCTTCATCCAGTCGAACAGCGGGCTCGCGTCTTCGCCATTGACGTCGACCTTGGCCATCAGCGGAAATGTGAGGCCGAAGTTGACCTTGCAGAACTGCTCGATCTCTTCCGCGTCGCCGGGCTCCTGGTTGCCGAACTGGTTGCAGGGAAAGGCCATCACCTCGAACCCCTTGTCGGAGTATTCCTGGAACAGCTTTTCCAGCCCGTCGTACTGGGGCGTGAAGCCGCACTTGCTGGCCGTGTTCACCACGAGGAGAACCTTGCCGAGCTTGTCCGACAGATCGACTTCCTCGCCCTTGTTGTTGGCTACGGTAAAATCGGCGATGGTCGTCATTCGGATGCGTCCTTGCGGCGGTAGATGAGGTCGAAACTGTCGGTCCACGTCTGTCGGTGATCGACACTGGCTTGTCCATACTGGCGGACCGAACCGTCGCCTTGCACGGAGTAGGTCGTTGGCACAAGTTGCGAGTTGCCGTGGGCGACCTTGCCCGTTTCTACCAAAGCGCCCGCAAATCCCTCACGAGCGCGGATAATCCGGATGCTTCGAGAGTTCGGCTACCTCTGCGGCGTGATATTCGCGGTCACCGGCCTTCTCGATGTAATAGCCGGACCGCTCTTCCTCAGGCAGCAGCATCATGTGCTTCACGAGGTCGGCGAACGTGCCGGAGCGCAAGCCTTTCGCTGCGTCGAGCACGCCGTCACCATCGCCCGTGCGATGCAGGGAAGCCCTGTCATCCCACTGGATGCCGGGTGTATGCGTGTCGTCTGCCTTGAAGGTGCTGGGGTGGTCGGTCATCGATTGTCTCCTTTCCCGATCAACGAGCAAGAAGACCTTCGGGTCCGTCAACCCAGCACGCCCTCGTGCAGCCTGACGACGCGGTCCATCCGCTGTGCCAGGCGTTCGTTATGTGTGGCGACCAGCGCGGCACTGCCTTCCCCCCGCACCAGTTGCAGGAACTGCTCCAGCACCTTGTCGGAGGTCGCCTCGTCGAGATTGCCGGTAGGTTCGTCTGCCAGAACGAGAGCGGGACGGTTGGCGAGACCGCGTGCGACCGCAACGCGCTGCTGTTCGCCTCCGGAAAGCTGGCTCGGTCGATGGGTGAGGCGGTGGCCGAGACCCAGCGCAGTCAGCAACTGATCGGCCCGTTCTTCCGCCTCAACGCGCGGTCGCCCTGCCACCAGCTGCGGGAGAACCACGTTTTCGCGAGCATCGAAGTCCGGCAGGAGATGATGGAACTGGTAGACGAAGCCGAGGTGATCGCGGCGCAAGGTCGTCCGCGCATTGGCATCGGATTTCTCCGCCGAGTTGCCGGCGAGCACGATTTCGCCCCCGAAACCGCCTTCGAGCAGGCCGACGGCTTGCAATAGGGTCGATTTGCCCGAGCCCGAAGGTCCGAGCAGAGCGACGATTTCACCCGGCATGATCTTGAGGTCGACGCCGCGAAGCACGTCGATCCGTTCTCCGCCCTGCTCGAAACTGCGGGTCAGGCCTTTGAGTTCGACGACGGGATTACTCATAGCGAAGTACCTGTACCGGATCCGTGCTCGCCGCCTTGAGCGCGGGATAGAGAGTGGCGAGGAAGCTCATTACGAGCGCCAGACCGACGATCATCGCGATCTCGACCGGATCGACCTTCGCCGGGATCGTGCTGAGGAAGCGTACCTGCGGGTCCCACAGGTCTGCGCCCGTCAGCCATCCGATCCCCTTCACGATCTGCTCGCGGAAAGCCAGCACCAGGGCACCGAGCAGCAAGCCCGCTATCGTGCCGAGCGCGCCGACCGTGAAGCCAGTGGTAACGAAAATCTTGGTCAGGCTACGGCGCGTAGCGCCCATCGTGCGCATGATCGCGATGTCTCGCGTTTTCGCGCGGACCAGCATCACCAGGCTCGATAGAATGTTGAATGCCGCGACCAAGACCATGAAACTCAATGCGAAAGCCATCGCTGCCCGTTCGACCTGAAGCGCCTCGAACAGCGTGGAATTGATGGTTTTCCAGTCCTGGACGACTGCCCTGCCCGCAAGCTGCATCTGGACCGGTTCGAGGATGTTCTCGACCTCGTCCGGGTCCGTAACCTTCACTTCGATCATGCCGACGGTATCGCCGATAAGGAGGAGCGTTTGCGCATCCTGCATCGGCATGACCACGAAGGCGCCGTCATAGTCGTAGACGCCGATTTCGAAGATCGCGGATACCTCGTAACCCACCTGGCGCGGGACCGTGCCGAACGGGGTCGAGCGTCCCTGCGGGTTGATCACCGTGATGGTATCGCCCACCCGCGCGCCGATATCTTCCGCAAGCCGTACGCCGATGGCGACCTTGCCTGCGCCCGGCTGCAAGGCGTCCATATTGCCGCTGATCGTCTTCTGTCCCAGCTCCCGCAAATCTTCCAGCGTGTTGCCTCGCAAGAGGATCGCCTTCGCGCGGCCGTTGAAGGTCACCAGCAGCGGCTGTTCGATCAGGGGCGATGCTTCGACGACGCCGGGAGTTTCGCGGACTTCCTGAAGCACGTTTTCCCAGTCATCCAGCTTTCCGCCATATGCCTGCACGATCGCATGACCGTTCAGGCCCACGATCTTGTCCAGAAGTTCGGCGCGAAAACCGTTCATGACGCTCATCACGATGACCAGCATGGCCACGGAGAGCATGACCACGGTGATGGAGATGCCTGCGACAAGCGCGATGAATGCCTCGCTCCTGCCCGGAAGCAGGTAGCGTTTGGCGATGGCACGTTCGAATGGAGAAAGGATCAAGGCGGCTCTTGTCTGTCGTTGTCCGTGGCCAGAGCGTTTAGGCAGACAAATCTGGCCACGCAATGAATTGCACCGTTTGGTCCACCATTCTCCTGCGCAATACCCTTGTAATCGGACCGTAACATCGCCATTGGACCGCCATCGGTTGGCAGCGCGGACGGCACCCAGTGAATATGTCCCTCGGGAATTGCACCCACCCCTTCCTCGACGAGGATGGCGACAAGCTTCGTGAGGAATGCGGCGTGTTCGGCGTTATCAACGCCGCTGACGCCTCTGCGGCCACCGCCCTCGGGCTCCACGCACTTCAGCATCGCGGCCAGGAAGCCGCCGGGATCGTCGCTTGGGACGGCGCTGAATTCCGCGCCCGCCGAGGCCTTGGACACGTCGCCGAAAATTTCTCCTCCGCTGAAGCGATCGCGGAACTGCCGGGTCACATGGCCGCCGGTCATGTGCGCTATTCGACGACGGGCGGCGCAGGCCTGCGCAATGTGCAACCACTCTATGCCGACCTCGCAAGCGGCGGTTTCGCCGTCGCTCACAACGGCAATATCTCCAACGCCGGAACGCTGCGCGAGGAACTCGTACAACGCGGGGCGATCTTCCAGTCGACCTCCGACACCGAAGTCATCATCCATCTCGTCGCGACGAGCCGCTATCCCACGATCGTCGATCGACTGGTCGATGCGCTAAGATTGCTCGAAGGTGCCTACGCGCTCATCGTGATGACGCCGGAAGGCATGATCGCCTGCCGCGACCCGCTCGGCATTCGCCCGCTCGTCATGGGCCGGATCGGCGATGCCATTGCCTTTGCCAGCGAAAGTGTCGCCTTCGACGTGGTCGGCGCAGAGATGGTTCGAGAAGTCGAACCGGGCGAACTGATCAAGGTCGATTACGACGGCAATGTGGATTCGCTTCACCCCTTCGGCACGCACAAGCCGCGCCCCTGCATTTTCGAGCACGTCTATTTCAGCCGTCCCGACAGCTTCTTCGCAGGCCGCAGCGTCTACGAAGCGCGCAAGGCCATCGGCGCGGAACTCGCCAAGGAAAAGCCGGTCGAGGCAGATCTCGTCGTCCCCGTTCCGGACAGCGGCGTGCCGGCCGCCATCGGATATGCGCAGGAAGCGGGCATTCCCTTCGAACTCGGCATCATCCGCTCGCACTATGTCGGCCGGACCTTCATCCAGCCTTCCGACGGCGCGCGCCATGCGGGGGTAAAGCGCAAGCACAACGCGAACCGGATGCTGGTGGCGGGCAAGCGTATCGTCCTGATCGACGATTCTATCGTGCGCGGCACCACCTCGATGCAGATCGTCGAGATGATGCGCGATGCGGGTGCCAAGGAAGTCCATTTCCGTGTGGCCAGCCCGCCTACGGCACACAGTTGCTATTACGGCGTCGACACGCCCGAACGCTCCAAGCTGCTGGCCGCACGCATGGATGTCGAACCGATGCGCGAATTCATCAAGGCGGACAGTCTTGCGTTCGTTTCGATCGACGGCCTCTATCGCGCCGTGGGCGAAAAGCCGCGCGTGAAAGAGTGTCCCCAATTCTGCGACGCCTGCTTCACCGGTGACTACCCCACCTCGCTGACCGATCTCAACCGGCGTGACGACAAGCAGAAGCAGCTCGCATTTCCGGTAAACAAGGTCGCCTGACATGACGAAGCCACTCGATGGGAAGCTCGCCCTGGTGACGGGTGCGAGCAAGGGTATCGGCGCCGCAACGGCTGTCGCTCTCGCGGAAGCGGGTGCGCACGTAGTCCTTACCGGCCGGGACGTCCGGGCGCTGGAACAGGTCGAAGACCAGATTCACACCGTCGGCGGGGCATCGACCATCGCGCCGGTCGATTTGGCCGAAAGCGACGGCATCGCCCGCTTGGCGACCGCGATTTCAGGTCGGTGGGATAAGCTCGATATCCTCGTCATTTCAGCGGCCTACCTCCCCGCCCTCACACCGGTTACGCAGATCGACGGCAAGCAATTGAGCCAGGCGGTCACGGTCAATGTCCTGGCAACGCAGGCCCTGCTGGCCAATTTCGACCCGCTCCTGAAGCGCGCCGATGCCGCCCACGTGATCGGCCTTACCAGCAGCGTCGGCGAAACGCCGCGCGCCTACTGGTCCGCCTACGGCAGCACAAAAGCGGCATTCGACAATCTGCTCGAATCCTATGCGCAAGAAGTTGAAAAGATTTCCAGCGTCCGTGTGGCTGTCATCGATCCCGGCGCAACGCGTACCACCATGCGCGCAAAGGCCTATCCGGGAGAGGACCCGCAGACGGTCAAGCCTCCGCAAGCGGTTGGTGCACGCCTCGTGGAGCTACTTGTTAACGATTTCGAGACCCGCCACCGAGAGCGGATCGAAAGCTAGGTTAACCCTATCCCTCGACTAATCCGTAATCCTCCTGAGAGAGATTCCGCTAAACATCGCGCGCGTTTTTACCCGGACGTGCAGTTTCGCAAAATTTCAGTCTCAGCAAGGTACCGGACATGACCTACCAGACCCAGGATCGCTACTCGGTAGCAGCGCAGGAAGACCGGTGCGCACCGCGTACCAAGCTCACCATCCCCGGCCAGCTGCGTGCCAGCGGTGGCCGCGCCTTCCAGACGGTGGTGCACGATTTGTCGATCTCCGGCTTCTCGGCAGCGGCCATCAACCGGATGCACGAAGGGCAGATGTGCTGGCTCACGCTGCCCGGCCTTGAATCGTTGCAGGCCCAGGTCGTCTGGTGGGAAAACTGCATGGTCGGGTGCGCATTCAGCGAGCTTCTCTCGCCGATCGTCCACGACAACATCCTCGCCCGTTACAGCGGCGAAGGCGTCTACCGCCCCTACTGATCAAACCAGTCAGGCGACAGTGCCGACGCAATGGCGGCGACCGCTGGGCGCTGGCCTGAACCTTCGTCCGGTATCTCGTCGTCGGTGGCGGTGCGCCCTATCGGTCTCCGCCACCACTTGTTTCGAGGCTCAATCCGCCTGTGCCGCAATGCCATAGACGAGGTCGCGGAACTTGCCTCGGTAGGCGTTGCTCGTGGCCGTCGGCCAATTGCTGACCACGGCCACCACCAGATCGCTTTCCGGCACGATGGTAATCGCCTGGCCGAAAATGCCCTGCGCGCCGTAGGCACCCTGCGGGTAGGACCACCACTGGTAACCGTATCCGAAGCCCGGCGCATTAGGGGCGAAGGAAACCTGCGCCGCGCCTGAATCGGCAAACCAGCCCTCGGGCACGACGCCATCCCCGCCTTCAAGCACGAACTGGCCGAACCGAGCGTAGTCCGAAAGGCGCAGCGAGAGGCAACAGCCGCCGATATTGCCGCCGGTGAGGTCCTGCATCCAGAACAGGCCTCCTTCGAAGCCTGCGGGCTCCACGATCTTCTCCGCTGCATAGGCAGCGAGCGACTTGCCGGTCGCTTCCTCGACGATGAGGCCGAGCAAATTGGTCTCCAGCGTCTTGTAGACCCATTTCTCACCCGCCGGCGCCTCGCGCGTCAGCGTGCGGGCATAGGTCACTGCCTGCGATTCTCCTGCAACCGGCGCGATGGCCAGCATCTTCGCAACATCGCTGTCCGGATCGGTGTAATCCTCGTTCCACGCCACACCCGACGTCATCGTGGCGATCTGGCCTACCGTGACGCCATCGTAAGCGGTGCCGGCAAGAGCGGGAATGATCGACGTCACTGGCGTGTCGAGACTGTCGATGAAACCGTCCTCGATTGCCGAGCCGAGCAAGGAGGACGTGAAGCTCTTGGCGACGGAGAAGCTCGTCCAGCGGTCTTGTGCGCCAAGGCCCAGGCCATATTCCTCGAACCGGACCTTCCCGTCTTCGAGCACCATTACCCCGCCAGCCTGGGTGTCAGCCATGAAGCTGCGGATCGCGGCGACGGTTTCGGCATCGAGGCTTTGTCCGCGTGGGAAAGCGCGAACGGTATTGGCGGGCGCAACTTCCAGGCCCGGGAACAGGGATTCCATGTCGCGGAAAGCAGCGGATCGGCGCTCATCGCTCCAGAACAGGATCGAATCGCCCGGATCCATGCTCGCCATCTGCTCCGGCATGCTCTGGCTTACGGCGGGAGGCGCGGCGTCGGCCGTCTCGACCGGACCCGAATAGGCTGCAGAACATCCGGCCACGGCCAAGGCCGTCATCGAAGCAAGTATCGCACGCATCATCTCTCTCCCTCATTCACCAGTGTTACCTGATGCACATCTATGCCGCCCCCGCGGAAGCCGCCTTCGCAATACATCAGGTAGTAGCGCCACAGATTGCAGAACCGCGCATCGAAACCTCGCGGCAATTCGCCTTCGCGTTCCGCGCGGTCGAATGCCTCACGCCAGATGCGCAGGGTTTCCGCGTAATCGAGCCCGAAATCGGCCTGGTCACGCCACTCAAGGCCGCGCTCTTCCGCCAGCTTGCGAAATTCGCTGGTCCTGATCAGCAAGCCGCCGGGGAAGATATAGGCCTGGATGAAATCCGCGCTCTTTGCGTACTCGTCGAACAGGTCGTCCCGCATGGAGATGTACTGGATTGCGGCGCGTCCACCCGGTTTCAGGTTGCGCGCGATGCAGTCCATGAAGGTGGGCCAGTATTCCCGGCCAAGCGCTTCGACCATCTCCACACTGACGATGGCGTCGTAGCTGCCTGCGGTGTCGCGATAGTCCTGCTTGCGAAAATCGACCGCCGGATCGTGGCGTTGCCTCGCCCATTGCAGCTGTTCGTCTGACAGGCTTATCGCCGTGACGTCACTGCCTCGTGATGCAAAGAAATCGGCCAAGGCGCCCCACCCGCAGCCGATCTCGAGCAGGCGCTCGTGATCCCCGAGACGTGACGCCAAGGCATCCCACTTGCGTCTCTGGCCGGCTTCGAGATCGTTTTCAACGACTTCCAGGCCGGAGGAGTAGCTCATAGTGGGATCGAGCCAGGCGGCGTAGAAATCATTGCCGAGATCGTAGTGCGCACTGATGTTCTTCTGCGCGCCCTCATGCGTATTGCGATTGATCAGATGCGCCAGTTTCAACCCGTGGCGAAAGGGTCCCTTGGCCCGCGCCGTGTCGCCGAGGCGGGACGCATGCTGCATGAACAGGGCAAACAGCGGCACCGGATCGGGGCTCCACCATTCTCCCGCTTCCCATGCCTGATACCAACCCACCGAGCCATTGCTCGCAAGGCGCACCAGCGCATTCCAGCTGCGCAATTCGACGTCGCACTCGAAGCCGGGTTTGCGGCCACCAAGGACACGCTTCGTGCCGTCGGGCAAGCTGGCGCGGATTTCACCGGAGACGATCGCTCCGTCGATACGATCGAGGATCTTGCCGAAGCCGGGAGCGACTAGCCGTGCGAGAAACCCCGGCTTGCGGGCGAAGGGTTTCGCCCCGTCGAGCAGATCGCGTCCGCGCTGGCTAATTGGCATGTCCATGGGCGCCGCTATGCCGTGCAGCGAAGCGGGCGACAAGTCCGCTAAGACTTGCTTGCCCTATACGCTTCCAGGGCCCGTTCGCGCGCTTCCTTATGCGCGATCATCTTGACCGGATAATCGCCGCGCTTTTCGTCCGGCGGATCGTGGATATTGTCGTCGGACAGGCCTTCCAGTTCCGGGACGTATTCCCGGATATAGTCCGCGGCATCGAATTTCTCGCTTTGCGTGAGCGGCGCCATGATCCGGCTGAACATGTTGCTGTCGACGCCGGTGCCGCTGATCCATTGCCAGTTGACGCCGTTATTGCCGTAATCGGCATCCACCAGGCAGTCCCAGTACCACTTCTCGCCGAAGCGCCAGTCGATCAGGAGGTGTTTTACGAGAAAGCTGGCGCAGATCATCCGCACGCGGTTGTGCATCCAGCCCGTCTGCCACAGCTGGCGCATACCGGCATCGACGATGGGGTAACCGGTCATGCCGCGCTGCCAGCACTTGAGGTCTTCCTCGATCAGGTGGCCGGCATTGGGATTTCGCCAGAGGGTCCTTTCGTCGTAATCGCGGTAGCTCTCACGAGGGTAGTCGGGGAACTGATCGATCACGTTCTGCGCGTAATCGCGCCAGATGATCTCCTTGGCGTAGGTCTTCCACCCGTCGCTGCGCTTGTCCTTGAGCTTGTGCCAGACCTGCGCGGGGCTGATTTCACCCCAGTGAAGGTGCGGCGAAAGGCGCGAGGTGATGTCCTGCGAAGGCAGATTGCGGCCCTCGTCATAGTCCGCGACCTCGTCCGTCCACCAGTCGAGCCGTTCATGTGCGGCGGCTTCGCCGAAGTCCCAGAAATCGCGGATGCCCCCTGCCCAGTCAGGTTTTGTCGGAAGCAGATCCCAATCGGAAAGCTCATCGCTCTCCGGCCAGCTATCAGGTGACGAGATCGTTTCCGGCTCGCCCAGCACGTCGCGCGGGGGCATTACTTCGAGCATCGCCTTCGAAAAGGGCGTGTAGATCTTGTACGGATCGCCCGAGCCTGTCGTCACCGAGCCGGGCGGCAGCAGGTAATTGCCATCATAGAGGCACAGCTTGCCATCTTCGCCAAGCGCGTCGCGAAGCTCGTCTTCCGCCTCCTTCCACCACGGCTCGTAATGGCGCATGGCGTGGATGCAGCTTGCCCCAACCTCGTCGGCAATGGAGGCGAGGATTTGTGGTGCATCACCCTTGCGCAGGACAATTTTCGAGCGGCGGCTGCCGAAGCTCTTGCCGAGGCTTTCCAGCGAATAATGGAGCCACACCAGCGAGGCGCCGCCATAGGCGTGATCGCCCGCGCGGTCCTGGTCGAGGACGAAGACGGGGATGACAGGTCCTGCCTGTGCGGCGGCATGGAGGGCGGGCTGGTCCGCCATGCGCAGGTCGCGCCGTAGCCAGACGATTTGGGGAGAGCTCATGCGGACCTAACCGCTTTTCCCTCCCGAGAGTTCCGTCTTGACCCCATCGCAAATGTCGGATGGCAATTGAACCTCGAAGCGACCCGTAGCGCGGGGGTCGGAGAAACGCGCATCTCTCAGCCAAAGTGTGCCGTCTGCCTCCGGCACGATATAGGGCGTTCTCGCCCAGAACAGGAACGCGTCGATCTGGCTATCCGTAGCGCGAGCGCGCTCGAGATCGCAGCGGTCGAGCGGCACGCCGGGAAAGGTGGTGTCCTCGCCAAGCGTGTAGAGGCCGTTCCCCCCGGTAATCATGTCGCGTTTCCACGACCACAGGGGTGGCGGGCTGGCGATCACGATCTCGGTGCCGGTCGGGCTGCCAGTGACGCCGCGCTCCGCATTGCCCGTGATGAAGCCTTGCAGTGCGATATAGATGCCGGCGAGCGAAAGCGCGATGCGCGCGGGCCGCTTCCACTCCCCGCCCCGCTTCTCGCGCCGCAGCGAGAACCATGTCGCAAAGCCCATCAAGAGCCACAGCCAGATATCGATTATGAACAGCGTATCGCCGTAAAACCACCGGCTGCTGAACGGCTCAAGCAAGCGAATACCATAGACGTTTAGCCAGTCGAGCGCCGGGTGGGTCAGGCAGCCGATAAAGCTCAGCAGGAACAGCCATTTGAAGCTGACCGGCAACCGGTCCTCGGGTCGCTTGCCGCGGCTCGCCTGCCAGCGGTCGAAGCCATAGAGCAGGCCAGCGAGGATCAGCGGCAGCAACACTAGCGCAGGTGGACCATGCGTAATCCCTCGGCGGAAGCCGAGATGCTCCACGCCCTCAAGCCAGAAGAAACACGCCGCATCCACATCGGGCAGGTTCGCGCCGATAATCAGCGCGGGCATGGCGAGCCCGGTCTTCTTTTTAAGCCCCGCCTGTCCGATCAACGCACCGACGAGGCTGTGTGTCAGATTGTCCAAGCATTTCCTCCCGCCGATACCCGATAGCTTAGTTCGTGAGTTGGGCTGTTATGACCACTCCGCAATTGCTGCGCATCGCGCAAGGCCTTTGGCAGAAAATCCAGGACGAATACCGGCTGCTTCTCGGATTTGTTGTCGCGATTGGCCTCGCGATCACCTTCGGTGCGCTCGCGGGCGAAATGCTGGAGGGCGACTTCGGTGCCTTCGACAAGAATTTTCTTCTGGCTCTCCGTCATTCGGATGACCTCGCAACTCCGATCGGGCCGCATTTCATCCAGACCGCCATGGTGGACATCACCGCCATGGGAAGCGAGACGATCCTGACGCTCGTCACGCTGATGGCGCTGGGGTTCCTCCTCCTACGCAAGCGCTATCGCCAGACGCTACTGGTGGCGGCAGCCGTTGGCGGCGGCGCTATCCTCAGCGGCATCCTGAAGTCGCTGTTCTCGCGAGCGCGGCCCGATATCGTCCCGCGCCTTGCCGAAGTTAGCTCGGGAAGCTTTCCCAGTGGCCATGCGATGAACAGCGCGATCATCTACCTGACGCTGGCGGTGCTGATTGCGCGCAGCTACGAGGATGCGCGCACACGCAGTTTCATCGTTGGCCTGGCGACACTTGCCACGCTCTCGATCGGCTTTTCACGCCTGTACCTGGGCGTTCACTGGCCGACCGACGTGCTGGCGGGCTGGCTTGTCGGCCTTGCATGGGCGCTGCTCATGGGAATGATCGCCATCACCCTTCAGAAACGGCACCAGATCGAACAGCCCAGCGAGAAAACGAAAGGCGAAGAACCGCAGCTTTAGATCGGGTCCTGCGCCGTTCCGCTGACGGTCCAGGTCTGTCCCTTGCCGAGCAGCTTGGCGAGATTGGCTTCCTTGCCTTCGCTCGCCCGCTTGCGTTCTTCGATCACCGCGTCTTCGAAGGTCGGGCGCGGGTCGTCGTAAAGGACGCCGAGCGCCATCGGGAACGGGCCGAAGGGCATTTCGATCAGCATATGCGCGACAGAGCGGTTGGTGACGTCGTGGACGATCACGCCCGCCGCTTCCCAATCGCCATCCGTCACGTCGACGACCTCGAGGTTCAGCGTCTCGCGATTGAGCGCGATGCCCTTGGTGTCGCCGGCGAACAGCATCGGCTTGCCCTCTTCCAGCCATAGCTGGCGATCTTCCGCACCCTTGGGCGCCGCGAAATCGTTGAAGACGTCCTTGTTGTAGACGATGCAGTTCTGGAAAATCTCGATGAAGGCCGCGCCCTTGTGGGCATGGGCAGCCTTGAGCACATCGGGCAGGTGCTTCGACACGTCGAACCCGCGCCCGATGAAGCGCGCACCGCTGCCGAGGGCGAAGGCCGCCGGGCGAGCCGGATGGTCGTAGCTGCCGATCGGGGTGGAAGGCGACTTGGTGCCTTCACGGCTGGTCGGCGAGGCCTGCCCCTTGGTGAGACCGTAAATCTCGTTGTTGAACAGCATGATCTGCATGTTCACATTGCGGCGCAGGACATGCATCAAGTGGTTGCCGCCGATGGACAGGCCATCGCCGTCACCCGTCACCAGCCACACGTCGAGGTCCGGATTGGCAAGCTTTGCACCCGTGGCGAAAGCAGGCGCGCGACCGTGGATCGTGTGGAAGCCGTAGCTCTCGATGTAATAGGGAAAGCGGCTCGAACAGCCGATGCCCGAAATGAACACCGTGTTCGCCGGGTCTGCCCCAAGCTGCGGGAGCGTGCGCTGCACGGCCTTCAGAATGGCATAGTCGCCGCACCCCGGACACCAGCGAACCTCCTGGTCGGTTTCCCAGTCCTTGAGCGTTGTCTCGATTTTAACGGGTGCGTTCATCAGGTTTTCCAGTGACAAAGGTTCGGACAATCAGGAGGACTTCGGTAGCGAGAAACGCGGCTAACATCCCCAGCAAGAACGGATCCATCGTTTCGGATTGCCAGAACAGGTAGCCAGCGGAGAGTGCCAAGGCGAACCCGAAGATCATTCGCCCTGCAAGGGTCTTGTCAAAATCGAATTGATATCCGTCTCGTCGCGATGGTTTCAGTGGCGAACCGAGGATCATTCTGAACCCAAGGATGATTGCCGCCCCCAGCACGAAAACCCAGCTTCTCGGCAGCTCATCGTCGATGACGATTTCGGCGATCCCGATGCCAACTGCCAGCCAGGCTATGGCAAGTATCAATGTCAGACGCTCGTTCCTTCCAGCCAGCATAGGTCAGCTTTCCGTACTCGGAAGCTGCTGGTCGTTGGCCGGGACCTGACCACCCTCGTTGCCTTCGACGCGGTCGAAGAACTTGCCGATCTCGCGTTCGAGCTCTGCTATCTGGAACGGCTGGCCGCTGGTCTTGGTGAGCGGCTGGGCATCGACGAGGAACTGGTCGCGCAGCACGGTCTTGAACTGGCCGGTGTTCATTTCTGGCACCAGCACGTGGTCGAATCCGCGCAGCAGGTCGCCGAGGTTCTTGGGCATCGGCCAGATGTGGCGCACGTGGATGTGGCTCACATCCATGCCGTTTGCGCGGCAATTGTCGACAGCGCGATGGATCGGGCCATAGGTCGAGCCCCAGCCCACCACGGCTAGCTTGCCGGACGTCTCGCCGAGGCAGACGTCCTGGTCGGGCACGGCGATATTGTCGACCTTGGCCTTGCGCAGGTCGGTCATGCGCTGGTGGTTGTCGGGCGAGTAATCGATGTTACCGGTCAGCTCGTGCTTCTCGATGCCGCCGATGCGATGCATCATGCCGGGCGTGCCGGGCTTGATCCACGGACGCGCGCCTTTTTCGTCGCGCTTGTAGGGCAGCAGTTCCTCTCCGCGCGGTTCGGTCAGGAACTGGGCGGGGAACGGCTCGAAATCGGCCGGGTTGGGCACCTTCCACGGCTCGGCCGCATTGGCGATGTAGCCGTCGGTCAGCAGCATGACGGGCGTCATATACTGGGTCGCGATGCGGCAGGCCTCGATAGCGACTTCGAAAGCGTCGGAGGGGCTGCGGGCCGCAATCACCGGCATGGGTGCATCGCCATTGCGGCCATAGACGGCCTGATAGAGATCGCTCTGTTCGGTCTTGGTCGGCAGGCCGGTCGACGGGCCGCCGCGTTGCGAGTTCACGATCACCAGAGGAAGCTCGGTCATGATGCCGAGGCCGATGGCTTCGGTCTTCAGCGCAATGCCCGGACCGGAGGACGAGGTCACGCCGAGCTGGCCGGCATAGCTCGCACCGATGGCGGCGCAGATTGCGGCGATCTCGTCTTCCGCCTGGAAGGTCGTGACACCGAATTCCTTGAGCCGCGCGAGGTGGTGGAGGATCGCAGAAGCAGGCGTGATCGGATAGCCGCCGAAGAACATCGGCAGCTCGGCCAGCTGAGCACCTGCCACGAGGCCGAGGCTGACGGCTTCCGCGCCGGTGACGGTGCGATAGAGGCCCGGTGCGCTTGGCGTCGGATCGATATGCACCTGCTTGAGCGGACCAGCGAGTTCCGCCGTCTCACCATAGGCATGGCCCGCATCGAGCGCGGCGATATTGGCATCGGCAATGTCGGGCTTCGACTTGAACTTCGCCTTCAGCCAGTCATGGATCGGATCGCGCGGACGGTCAAACATCCACAGCGCAAGGCCCAGCGTCCACATGTTCTTGGACCGCAGCGCATCCTTATTGCCGAGGCCGAAGGGCCTCACCGCCTCGATCGTCTTCTCGGAAATGTCGAAGGCCAGCACGTCGAACTTGGCAAGGCTGCCGTCTTCGAGCGGGTTGGCGTCGTAATGCGCCTTGTCGAGATTGCGCTTCGTGAAGGCGCCCGTGTCGGCGATGATCAGTCCGCCCGGCTTCAAGGCGGCAATATTCACCTTCAGCGCAGCCGGGTTCATCGCCACCAGCACATCGGGCGCATCGCCTGCCGTGTTGATCTCACGGCTGCCGAAATTGATCTGGAAAGCCGAAACACCGAACAGCGTACCCTGCGGCGCGCGAATTTCCGCCGGGAAATCGGGGAAAGTCGCCAGATCGTTACCCGCCAGTGCGGTGGAGAGCGTGAAC
This sequence comes from Qipengyuania seohaensis, assembly GCF_002795865.1. Lineage (NCBI taxonomy): Bacteria > Pseudomonadati > Pseudomonadota > Alphaproteobacteria > Sphingomonadales > Erythrobacteraceae > Qipengyuania > Qipengyuania seohaensis. The sequence goes on along the minus strand of NZ_CP024920.1, from coordinate 2,774,484 downwards.
TGCCCGCCGGTCAGCTGCATGCCGTCGCCGGAATCTCCGGCGAAGCGCACAACCACGGCTTCGGGGCTTGCGGGAAGGCCGCTATGCGGCCGGTCGGCGTCGCTCGGGGCGGCTGTTGCCATCCGGTCAATTCCTTGTCGCGCACCGAGTTTCACGGCGCATTGTCAATGGGAGCGCCACCTAGGACCCGCTCCCTCCTCTCGCAATGAAGTTTCTCTGCTAGCCGCAAAAAGCGCAGTGGAAAAGCGTAGCCGACACGCTAAGTCTCTTTTCGCAACGAAAGAGGAGAGAGACGCCATGGCCGATACAGAACATTTTGTGCGCGACGACGTACGCGGCTTCCTGGACATGCTGGAGCAGATCGGCGGCAAGGGCGTGGAGGAAGTGGGCGCGGTCGAGGGCCGCGTGCAGATGAAGACCATGGGCCAGCTGGCAGAAGCCCCGGCCCGCGAACTGGCGGTCAAGAAGGACCTCACCTGCCCCGGCCCCGCAGGCGATATCCCGCTGCGCTTCTATGACGCCAAGGATACGCGCGAAGCAGGTCCCTGTGTGCTCTTCATCCATGGCGGCGGCTTCGTGATTGGCGATATCGAGGTTTACGATTCGCTCTGCACCGAAATCGCCCACCAGCTCGACCTGCCGGTGGTGTCGGTCGAATATCGCCTTGCCCCCGAACACCCCTTCCCCGCCGCGCCCGACGATTGCGAAGCCGCGGCGCGCTGGGTGGCATCTTCGCCCGAGGCACTGGGCCGCGAGATCACCGGGCTCGTCATCACGGGTGACAGTGCGGGCGGCAATCTCACCATCGTCACCACCAACCAGCTCGTGAACGAACCTGCCGACGTGCCGGTGATCGTCCAGGCCCCGATCTATCCGGTGGCGAGCGATGTGTCGCAGCATCGCAGCCTCAAGGACTTCGCCGAAGGTTTCCTTCTCACCGGTGCGGCAATGGCCTGGTTTACCGAGCAATATGGCGGCGACCCCAAGGATCCGCGCAACACGCCGATGGTCGGCGACTGCAGCAATACCCCGCCTACCGTGGTCTGCACCGCAGGGCTCGATCCATTGCGCGATTCAGGCCGCGAATATGCCTCGCACCTGATCCAGCAGGGCACGGAGGTCATCTATCTCGAGTTCCCCGGGATCATTCACGGCTTTACCACGCTGAGAAAAGCGATACCGAGCGGGCAGAAGGATCTCGATGCCTTTCTGGATGCGATCAAGCTTATGGTGGAGCGTTACAGGTGAGTGAACTGGGTTACCGCCCCTGCGTCGGGGTGATGCTGGTCAATGGCGACGGGCGCGTGTTCGTCGGTCGCCGGATCGACAACAAGGAAGGCGACTGGTGGCAGATGCCCCAGGGCGGTGTCGACGAGGGCGAAGACCTCGACCAGGCCGCACTGCGCGAACTGGCGGAAGAAACCGGCGCACGGCCCGAACACGTCTCCATCATCGACCGCATGGCCGAATCCGTCCGCTACGACCTGCCCGAAGAACTGATCGGCAAGCTATGGGGCGGAAAATACCGCGGTCAGGAGCAGGTCTGGTTCCTCGCCCGTTTCTCCGGCAGCGACGAGGACATCGACCTCAACGCGCATGACCCGGCCGAATTCTGCGATTGGAAATGGGCCGAACCCGAGCACCTTCCCGAACTGATCGTGCCGTTCAAGAAGCGCGTCTACCGCGCCGTCGTCGAGGCTTTTCGCGAGCTGGTCTGACCGCTTAGTTCGCTTGCACGCCCTGCGTTTCCGGCAGGGTCGCTTCCGCAGTCATCACAGGAGTTCGCGGACCGGCTGCGATGGCGGCCGCGATTTGCTGCGTTTCGGGGCAGGTTTCACCGCATAGCGACTGAACCGCCGCCAGCTTTTCTCGGGCTTTCTCCAAAGCACCCTTTTCAGCCAGCGCGGCACCTTCGCCAGCCATGGCGACGAGGTTCTGGGGATCGCGGTCCAGCGCCTCGCGATAATAACGGATCGCCTTGCCCTGGAGATTATCCGCCCGCGCCGCTTCGGCGAGGTGGATGAAAATCGGCGTGTATCCCGGATCGACTGCCAGCGCGGCTTCGAAAGCATCGATTGCGCCCTGCGTATCGCCAGCGTCCAGAGCGGACTTGCCCTCGGCAATCAACACACCTGCGCGCGGGGCCGGATCCCGTTCGTTCCCCCAGCTGACACTCGCCGTAAGCGCGAGGGCTAGCGAAAGGGCAGCAGCGGCAGGAGCAAAACGCATTATCGTCTCCGTCAGGGGCGTAATCGCAGATGGGCGCGGATCGGCCATGTCACAAGGCTATCACGACTTTTCTGCACGAGCGATGAAAAAACCGTCCGTCCCGTCGTGATGCGGGGTGAGGCGGATGCCCTGCCCTCGTCCACGCCCTGCGGGGAGATCCATTGCTGCGGCGCTGAACGCTGTATGGCGGGCAAGGAAAGCATCGAACTGCTCCGCGCCCTCTTCGTCGAGCAGCGAACACGTCACATAGACCAACCGCCCGCCTGGCTTCACGAGCCGCGCAGCAATGTCGAGCAGGCGGGCCTGCAGGTCGGTGAGGCGCGCGAGTTCCTTGTCGTCCAGCCTCCAGCGCGCTTCGGGATTGCGGCGCCATGTGCCGACGCCCGAACACGGCGCATCGATCAGGACGGCATCCGCCTGACCCTCGAAACTAGCGAGAGCATCAAGTTCCTGACCCGGATTGAGCAGCACCGTCTCGATATTGGTCGCCCCTGCCCGCTCCGCACGCGGCATGAGGGCCGACAAGCGATTGCGGTCGGTATCGCTGGCGACAAGGCGGCCAAGATTGTCCATCGCCGCGGCGAGCGACAGGGTCTTGCCGCCTCCGCCCGCGCACAGGTCGATGATGGTCTCGCCTGGCTGCGCACCGACAGCAAGGCAGGCAATCTGCGATCCGGTGTCCTGAATCTCGATCTTGCCTTCGCGCCACTCCGGCCATTGTTCGACCTGCGTGCCCGCTTCCAGGCGCAGACCATTGGGCGCGGCGGTCGGCGTGGTTTCGACCGGCAGCGCCAGGGTGGCGCGCTCGGCTTTCAGGGTGTTGACGCGGATGTCCAGCGGTGCGCGGTCCAGCAATGCTTGCGCTTCCGGGCCTGAGATGTCCGAACCGGCAAGCTTTCCCTCCAGCCATTCGGGCGCAATTCCGCCTGCAGCCAACGGTTCGTCGCCAGCCAGTTCTGCCGGACCGTAATTCGACCCATCGAATAAGGCGCAGATGTTTTCGTCGGTTTCGGCGAGGCGCAGCATCGCTGCGCGGCCGGTCGCGGGAACGGGACCGCAGGCGCGAATGGCCGCATAGACCGACTCGCGAATGGCGCGGCGGTCCTTCGATCCGGCAAAACGATTGTTGCGGAACCAATCGGCAAGAATGCGGTCCGCAGGCGCACCTTTCGACCGTGCCGACGCGATAATCGCATCGAGCAGTTCGATCGAGGTCTGGACTCTGGCAGCGGGAGTCATGCTCCCTCGCGTGCCTCAGTATCGCGCCGCTTAATCATCTGCTCGAACTCGCTCGGTTCTGGCATGGGCAGACACCAATGGCGCAAGTCCTCGCGCTCCAAGTGAGCTTCACGCGCAATTTCGTCGAGCATCGCGTCCGCAGCCGCAAAGCACTCTTCCTCGGTCTCGAAGAGATAAGGCTGCCGCTCGAGAGTCACGTGCACCGGTTCGTCGTCCACGATCTTGAGGACGAAGAGCATGAAAGGAAAGAGCAGCTCCATATATCAGCGCGAAGGGTAGTTCGGTGCTTCGCGCGTAATGGATACGTCGTGCACGTGGCTTTCGGTAAGCCCGGCATTGGTGATGCGCACGAACTGCGCGCGCTTGCGCAGGTCTTCGATCGTGGCGCTACCGGTGTAACCCATGGCGGCCTTGATCCCGCCGACGAGCTGGTGAACCACGGCCGCGGCGGCACCCTTGTAGGGCACCTGGCCCTCGATCCCTTCGGGCACCAGTTTCTGCTGGCTGACGTCGGCCTGGAAATAGCGGTCGGCACTGCCGCGTGCCATTGCGCCCACGCTGCCCATGCCGCGGTAGCTCTTGTAGCTGCGGCCCTGATAGATGAAGGTTTCGCCGGGGGCTTCTTCGGTGCCTGCCAGCATCGAACCGATCATGATGCTCGATGCGCCTGCGGCCAGCGCCTTGGCTGCATCGCCGCTGGTGCGAAGTCCGCCATCGCCGATAACCGGCACGCCGGCCTTCTCTGCCGCTTCGGCGCAATCCATGATTGCGGTGAGCTGAGGCACGCCGACACCGGCGACGACACGCGTGGTACAGATCGAGCCCGGACCGATGCCGACCTTCACCGCATCCGCGCCTGCATCGCACAGGGCGCGCGTGGCTTCGGCTGTCGCGACATTGCCCGCGATCACCTGCACGCTGTTCGACAGCTTCTTCACCCGTTCGACAGCCTTGGAAACTTCCTTGTTGTGGCCGTGGGCGGTGTCGATCACCACCACGTCCACTTCGGCATCGATCAGCGCTTGCGTCCGCTCGAAACCCTTGTCGCCGACCGTCGATGCAGCAGCGACGCGCAGGCGTCCGGTGATATCCTTGGTCGCATTGGGATAGGCCACGGCCTTTTCGATGTCCTTGACCGTGATCAGGCCGACGCAGCGCCCGTCGTCGTCGACGACGAGCAGCTTTTCGATCCGGCGCTGGTGCAGCATCCGGCGTGCCTCTTCCTGTCCGGTGCCGAGTGGCACGGTGGCGAGGTTCTCGGTGGTCATCAGCTCGCTGACGGGCTGGTTCGGATTTTCCGCAAAGCGCACGTCGCGGTTGGTGAGGATGCCGACCAGCTTTCCGCCGCGATCGGTCACGGGAATGCCGCTGATCCGGTTGGCGGTCATGATCTGCTGCGCATCGCCAAGCGTCGCTTCGGGATTGATGGTGATCGGGTTGACCACCATGCCGCTTTCATAGCGCTTCACCGCGCGAACGGCGGCCGCCTGGTCCTTCACTTCGAAATTGCGGTGCAACACGCCGATGCCGCCAAGCTGCGCCATGGCGATCGCCATGTCGGCTTCCGTCACCGTGTCCATCGCGCTGGAGATGACCGGGATGTTGAGCTGGATATCGCGCGTCAGCCGCGTGAAAGTCTTGGCCATCGATGGCAGGATATCGCTCTCTGCCGGACGCAGGAGAACGTCGTCGAAAGTAAGGCCGAGGGGGATGTCGATAGATGCCACTGGGAGAATCGCCTGCCGGAGTAAATGTGGCGGCCCATGTAACGACGCTTTGCCGCTGGCGCTAGTGGCTCAGGGCCGATTACTCCGCCGTCCACCCGCCATCGACGCTCCAGTTCGCGCCGTTGACGTTCTGCGCCTCGTCGCGGCAGAGGAATACCGCGAGCGCGCCGATCTCTTCCGGCTGGACGAACTTCTTCGTTGCCTGCTTGACCAGCAGCACGTCGTTGATGACCTGGTCGCGGGTCATGCCGCGCGCCTTCATCGTGTCGGGGATCTGGTTTTCGACCAGCGGCGTCCAGACATAGCCCGGGCTGATGCAATTGGCCGTGATGCCATGTGGTGCCAATTCCAGGCCGATAGTCTTTGTAAAACCGTCGAGGCCATGCTTCGCGGCATTATATGCGCTCTTGAAGGGTGAGGCGACCTTGGAGTGCGCGCTCGCGGTGTTGATGATGCGGCCCCAGCCCTTCTCCTTCATGTGCGGCACGACAAGCCGCGTGGTGTGAAAAGCGGCTGTCAGGTTCAGCGCGACGATCATGTCCCACTTGGCGGCGGGAAATTCCTCGACCGGGGCGACGTGCTGCATCCCGGCGTTGTTGACGAGGATGTCGATCCCGCCGGTGTCTGCCATCATCGCCTCGATCTGGGCGACGTCGGTCAGGTCGGCGCCAGAATGGGTCGCGCCCAGTTCTTCGCACAACCTGGCGATCTCGCCCTCGTCCCCGAAGCCGTTCAGGACGACCTCAGCCCCTTCCGCTGCAAGTGCCCGAGCAGTCGCCAGACCGATGCCCGAAGTCGATCCGGTGACAAGTGCGCGCTTTCCTTCGAGAAACATTTGTGGCCTCAAGTGTTGTGACTAACATACAAGCCATTGCGCAGCAGCGCTGAACGGTCAATCGCGGGGGATGCAGGAATGCGGCTAAATCCATTCAATACCAACAATATCAAGGTTCGCTCCAGCGGGGGCGCCGGCAAGGCTGGCGGCATCGGCTGCGGCACGATCATCATCGCCGCCATCGGCTATTTCGTCTTCGGGCTCGACCCGATGCAGACCGCGAGCACGGTCGAAAGCGTGCAGCAGGGCACGCAGCAGGCGGGACCCGCCAACACCGACGAAGAGGCGATTTGCAGCTCCAGCGAATATGCGCGCGAGGCGTGTAATGGTTTGCAGTCGCTCAACCAGACGTGGGCGCGCACTTTCCAGGAACAGGGCTATGGCGACAGTTTCCGCCAGCCCACGCTCGACCTGTTCCGCAACGGCCGCGTCACGACGCAGGGCTGCGGCAGCGCGACATCGGCCGCCGGTCCGTTCTACTGTCCGGCCGACGAAACGATCTATATCGATACCAGCTTCTACGACCAACTGGCGCAGATGGCAGGCAATCGCGGCGATTTCGCGCGCTATTACGTGCTGGCCCATGAATACGGCCACCACATCCAGACGCTGACTGGCGTATCCCAGCAGATCCGCAGCGCGCAGGCCCAGAACCGGCGCCAGGCGAACCAGCTGCAGGTGCTCATGGAACTGCAGGCAGACTGTTATGCCGGTGTATGGGCAGGCAAGAACCGTAACCTGATCGAGCCCGGCGATATCGAGGAAGGCATGGAAGCCGCCGCCGCCATCGGTGACGACCGCCTGACCGGCGGCCGCGTGTCTAGCGAGAACTTCACCCACGGCACCAGCGCCCAGCGCAGCCAGGCCTTGCGCCTCGGCCTGCAGGGCGATGACCGCCAGTGCGATGCGATCACCAATATCGGTTGATCTACCTGCCGGGATGCAAAAAGGGCGCGGACTTCACGGTCCGCGCCCTTTCCTATTCCAACGCTCGCGGCGTCAGGTCTCGAACGGTTCTCCCGGCTCCCGAACGGTCTGCGACCAGTCGAGATTGCGGGTGGCATACATCACCCCGGCAAGCGCGAAGAACATCGCGACCGAGCCGACGATCAGCGAGGCCTCTTCGAGACTCATCAGCACATAGAGCCCGGCGTAGAGAACGGTCAGCAGGCCGCCGATAAAACCTGCCCGTTTCCACCCGCCGAGCACTGCGGCGCTGTACGCGGTCAACAGTCCGATGATGGCGCCGCTGGCGACAAGATACGCAAGGGCAAAGCCCGCAACCTCGGCAAAGGCCAGCAGCAGCACGAAGAACAGCACAAGTCCTGCTCCGGTCAGCAGGTATTCCGCCGCTGCCACGCGGGCGCCGCCGATCACGTCGAACAGCAGGAAAGCGAGGAAGGTGAAGCCGATGAAGAGGAAGCCGTATTTCACGCTGCGGTCGACCTGAGAGTAAATATCGCCGGGTTCGACCAAGGCGATGGTGGCCCGCGCCACGTCCGAGGCTTCTTCGATCGCGCTGTATTCCGACATCATGCGACGCTCCAGTTCGGCTTCGGCCTCGTCTGCCGGTCCCTGGCCAATGGCGAGCGTTCCGATCGACCAGCTTGCGCTGAAGCCTTCGTCGGAGATGTCGCTGGTATCCGGCAGATAGCGACCCTCGAACCCGGGGTGCTGCCAGGCGGAGGTCACGTTCCAGCGGGTGTCGCCTCCCTCGGGGGCCAGTGACAGGGACCGGCTACCGCGCAGGGTATAGCTGTATTCGAGGTCCAGTGCGTCGCCTTCGCTCCAGTCGTAGGTGCCGTGAAAGCCGCTGCCTTCGCCGCGAGCACGCTGGCCCGGGACAAGCTCGACCGATTCTCCGCCAAGGCTCGCTTTCGCCCCGCCCCGCAAGCCGCGCGCATCGCTGACACCGAAGCGCAGCTGCGCCTCGGACAGGACGAGCTGGTCACGCGTCACATCATAGCTGGAAAGATCCTCGGGTAATTCGAACCGCGCCTGTCCGGTCATGTCGGCAGAGAAAACCACCGTCTCGTAGATCGCCTTCTTCTTGCGTTCCGTATCGAGCCGGGTTTCGAGCGAATGCTGCACCGGGGCAATCAGGATTTCCGAGCGGACCTGCTGCGTCTGCATGACAGACTTGCCATCAACCAGAACCGGAACCTGTTTCTCGGTGAGATAGGGTACGGCAAGGACCGGGGTGGAAACCACTTGCGATCCGCCCGCGCCCGCGGTGATGGTGCTTTCTGCGATGCGGGCCTGGTTCTGCCGGTCGTTCACAAGATCGTAGACCATGATGATCGGGATCAGCAGCACGAGGCCGATCAGCCCCGCTATGACCAGTTTGACTGTGGGGGATCTGTCTCGCATCGTTTCATCTCCATTTTTAGCGATGAAACGTTCTGTGTGAGCGATGAACTGAATGCCTTGTGAACCCGGACAGGCAAACAAAAGGCCGGCCTCCTCGCGGAAACCGGCCTTTCAGGAGAATGGCTCTATCAGGAAATCGAGGATTCGAGCTCGGCTATCTCTTGGTCCAAGTCGCGCAGGATTTCCTTGCGGATTTCCGCAGAGAGCGACTTGTCCTTCGCGATGGCCTTGCGTGCGCCGCGGATTGCGCTGAGCGCGAGGCGATCCCCGGCGGTCTCGCAGACATACATCACCGTCTTGCCATTGGCCTTCACCTTGGTGGTCACAGGCTGGTCAGGATAGACGCATTTCTCGATGACTTCAGGAACGGCGGCCATGGCTTCGGCGACTGCGTGAGCCACTGCGGCTTCGGTCTCCGCCTCCAGCTGTTCCTGCCGTGCTTCAGACCATGCTTCGGCCTTTTCCCTCTTGGCTTCGGCATAGGCTACGCGGCCTTCTGCCCAGTCCTGGCGACTTTCCGCATAGGCAACGCGGGACTCGGCCCAAGCCTTGCGCCCTTCGCCATAGGCTTCGGCACTCCAGCGCTTCTCTTCACGCTTTACCTCTGCATGCAGGCGGCGTGCTTCCGCCATCGCGCGCTTGGCATCGGCCTGCGCACGTTCCACATCGGGTGCAGGCGGAGCAAGCGGGGCCATGGGCGGCGCGGGCACTTCGATATGGCCCGGAACCTCCGGTGCCTCGGGCGGGGCCGGCGGCAAGGGATACGTAAAGTCGGCGAGCGGAGCAGGCTCTACCAGAGCAACCTCGTCGACGGGTGTCATGGCCGAAACCTCGGCAAAGCAGACCGAAGCCGTAAGCGGCACGGCGAGAAATGCACTCGCCAGGGTGGCGCGGCCGGCAATGCGGCGGCGCGGTGAAATATCGGACATGTTCAAACTCCTCAAACGATGGATGATCGACTTGTCCCCCAGAACTGGACACGCCATCGGCGCGGCGAGCGCCGGTCGCGGCGTCCCCTGCGGATGGCGAGCGAAATCGGCAATGATACCGGCATAGGTTGCGCGTTCTTCCCGCGGACGGGCGG